>SEGN01000510.1 GCA_004211245.1 Variovorax sp. | reverse complement strand
TGATCCTGCGCAGGGGCGCGGCAACTTGGGCTGATGGCGCGCGGCCTTGCAGTTCCTGTCGCAGCTTGTCACGGCCGCGCGCCAGGCGGGACATCACCGTGCCGATGGGCACGCCGAGCGCGGTGGCGGCTTCTGCATAGCTCATTTCTTCGACTGCGATGAGCAGCAGCACCTCGCGTTGCTCCACGGGCAGCCGCTGCAGGACGCGGTCCAGGTCGCGGACCTCGATGCCGTCGGACTGGCTGGCTCGTTGTGGGATTTCGGGCAGGTCGTCGCCCGCGCTGTCCTCGGGTCGCCTGCCCTTGGCGCGTACACCGTCGATGAAGTGGTTGTGCATGATGCCGAACATCCAGGCGCGGATGTCGCCGCGTTTCTGCCAAAGCGAGAACCGACTCCAAGCCCGTTCCAGCGTGTCCTGCACCAGGTCGTCAGCTCGCTCGGTGTCTGCCACCAGCCCGCGCGCGTAACGGCGCAGGCTGGGAATGCAGGCGACGATCGAGGCTTCGTCCTGTGCGCGCATGGGATGAAGCGTCGTGCTCTCTTCCGTTCTGGTCGGTCAGGGCTTGATGACGTGCCAGACGTTCTTGAAGTTGTCGCCAGTCATGTCGCCGACCTTCATGTCGGACTTGTACAGGTACACCGGCTTGCCCTTGTAGGCCCACTGCTTGGTGCCGTCGTCGCGCACAACGATGGTCATGTCGCCTTCGGGCTTCGCGTCCGCTTCTGCCATCACCGGTGGCCACAGTCCGGCGCACGGGCCGTTGCAGGCACTCTTGCCGCTGCCCGCCGTGTCGTTGTCGAAGGTGTAGAGCGTCATGCCGCTGGTGTTGACCAGCATGCCGCCGGCTGTCTTGACAGGAGCGGCGGCCATAGCGGCGCCAGAGGCGAGCGCGGCGAGCGCAAGAATCAGGGTGGGCAGAAGGGAAGATTTCATGGGAAGTCCTGTGGAAGATGGAATTGGTCAGAGTTGACATCCAGACAGACGCTTGGCCGCCTGCGTTTATTCCGCTGTCTCAAAGAATTTTTGAGATGGGCGCCAGCGCAGATGGCTGCCAGATGCATTGCAGATGCAGTGTGCGACCAGCGCCTGACTCATAGGCACGCATTTCGCCGTTGGCGATCTCCAGGCACGAGACCGCTTGTTCACTGAGTTCTTCAAGCTGCATCACCAGCGCCCGCAGGCTGTTGCCATGACCGACGACAGCTACCGTTTGGGCCAACGCCAATGATGGTTCGATCAGTTCCTGCCAGAGCGCGGTCACCCGCAGAACGGTTTGCGCGAGTGATTCCGCCAAGGGCAGGGGTTCCAGCCCTGCGCAGGGTGGTTCCATCGATGGATCCGTCGCCACCCGACCGACATCGTCCTGAGTCCACGGCGGCGGTACCGCGCGGTACGACCTGCGCCAAGCTTGCACCTGATCGGCACCGTACCGCGCGATGGCTTCGGCCTTGGATGACCCCGTCAATGCACCATAGTGCCGCTCGTTCAACCGCCAGTCGGCTGTGCGTGGCGCCGATGGACTTCCCGCTGCGAGCAGCAAGCAGTCGACAGACCGTACGCAACGGACCAGCATCGAGGAGAAGACGCGGTCGACGACCAGACCTGACCGCCGAATCGCACGGCCGGCCTCCTGCATCTGACGCACACCCCGCGGCGTGAGGCCCACGTCGGCCCAGCCGGTGAAACGCTGTGCCAGGGCCCTCGCCGCCAGATAGACCGCGCCCGCCGACGCGAGACCGCCGGCGCCTGTGAGCAGGAAAAGCAGCAGGATCTGGTATTTCACGGCCTCGAGTGGATCCATGCCGGCCAGCAACTGCCCCGTCATGATGCCGGGCAGCGTGATGACACCCGCGGCCGACATCTGGTTGATGATCGGAATCATCCCGCGGCGGATCGCATGGCGGATCGGTGCGGCCAGCGCTTGGTGGATGCTGGCGCCGAGCGCCAGCTGCGCCTCGATCGCCGGGCGCCCGGTGCTGATGCCTTCGAAGAAGCTGTCGAGACCCAGGCTGGCCGAATTGAGCACACTGCCGAGCACGATGCCCATCAGCGGGATGGCGTAGCGCGGGTCGTACCAGGGCTGCGGGCGGATCGCCGTCATCAATGCGAGCAACACGGTGGCGATGCTCGAGAAGCCGACGACCACCGCCGCGATGCGGTGACTCCCGGCACCCTTGAGACGCCGAGTTGGACGCACTGCGACTTCGCGCGCGGCCGCCAGCAGCATGAGCGCGACGATCCCGAGAGTGGCCGCCGGCGACGCCGCCTGGAACACGAAGCGCAGCACCAGGCCGACCAGCAGGAGCTGGACGACCATGCGGGTAGCGGCCCAGAGCACCTGCCGATGCAACTGCAGGTGCAGGAGCACGGACGCCAGGGCGTTGATCAGCACCAGCAACGTGGCGAGCGCCACGTCCGTGGCGTGAAGATGGATGGTGCTCATGGCGCGTGCAGCTTGCCGTCGCGCATCTCGAAGTGGCGATGGCTCATCCGCACAGCCTGCTCACGCGAGTGCGTCACCATCACGATGCCGAGGCCGGAGCGGAGCTGTTGCAGAAGCAGGGATTCCATCGCCAGCGTGGAGGCGCCGTCGAGCGAGGCCGAAGGCTCGTCGAGCAGCAGCACGTCGGGCTCCCGCACCATCGAGCGGACGAGCGCCAGGCGTTGACGCTCGCCGGTCGAAAGGCGTGCGATGTCGGCGTCCAGCAGGTCCGGGCTCAGCCCGAGCGCCGCCATCAGTTCGGCGACCCGGCTCGACGCGGCAGACGGAAAGTGGGCTGCCGGCGTTGACGCCCACCAAGCGGGTTCGGCTGACTGGTAGATCACACGACCTCGCCACGCCGGCGCTGCAAACGTCTCCCGGCGTTTCCCGGCCAGGTTCACGCCGCCGGTGCCGGGGTCCATGTCGGCGATCAGGCGCAGCAGGACGCTCTTGCCCGATCCTGATCTGCCGAGCACGCAGACACATTCGCCGGCGTTCAAGGCCAGATCGAACGGACCGCCGAACGGCGACGCAAGACCGGAGATCGCCAGCAAGCAGTTGTCGACAGTCATTCGTAAACGGTCCTCGGCGAAGGTCAACGCTGCGGTCAATCGCCGGCATCAGTGGCATCACCGGCCAACGCGGGCGGCGTTGCTTTGCCGATCCGCCCGTAGACCATTGGCACCTGGATGTAGAACACCGTGACCGGCTCAAGCGCAATCGCTGCAAGCAGTCGTTCGGCGACCTCTTCCGTGGCCGATACGGTCACCGCCACAGGCTGCTGGGCCAGTTCGAAAAAGTGAGTGGAATGCATTTTTCCGGCGGATCCGAAACCCGTAGCCGCGCCCATCAAGCTTCCGCCCAACGCACCGTTGTCTTTGGCAAATTGCAAAAGCCAGTCTCCCATGGGGGTGTGGTCGTGTCGATGTTCCTGCTCGGCAAAGAACGTGATCTGGAAACCCTTCATGATGAACTCCTGGTGAGCGTGAACGAAAAA
>SEGN01000509.1 GCA_004211245.1 Variovorax sp. | reverse complement strand
TGGCCAGGTAAGGCTCCAGCAGCAGGCCGCGCCCGACGCCCTCCATCACGATCCCGGTGTCGGTGGCATCGCCGCCGATGCCGCCCTCCTCCTCGCTGAACGGGACGGCGAGCCAGCCGAAGTCGGCGTACTGGCGCCAGCAGGCCTCGTCATGACCGGGGTCGGTGGCGGCCAGCCGGCGGCGGCGGGCGAAGTCGTACTCGTCGCGCACGAAGCGCTCCACGCTCTCGCGCAACTGGTTTTGTTCGGGGGTGTATTGCAGGTCCATGGCTGGGCGTTGAGGCAATGAGATGAGGGTGGGACGGTCAGAGCGCGAGATAGCGCTGCTGCACCTCGGGATGGCGGTCGAAGCTGTCCCAGTCGCCTTCGAAGACGATGCGGCCGGTGTCGATCACGTACACGTGGTGGGTGCAGCGGCGCGCGAACCAGATGTTCTGCTCGCACAGCAGCAAGGCGACATTGCGTTCCGTGCAGGTGCGCACCACGTCGTGCGCCATCTCCTCCACGATGATGGGTGCGAGTCCCTCGGTCGGTTCGTCGAGCAGCAGCAGCGACGGGCTCGCCGCCATGGCGCGGGCCACGGCCAGCAGCTGCTGCTGGCCGCCGCTGAGCTGTCCGCCGTAGCGCTGCTGCAGCGGCGCCAGCATCGGGAAGCGGGCCATGATGTCCGCGACGGGCACCGCCGGGCGGTCCGGCGCCGCGCCGTAGCGCGCCATCGCGATGTTCTCGGCCACGGTCAGGTGGGTGAAGATGCGGCGGTCCTCGGGCACCAGCGACAGGCCCAGGCGCGTGCGCTTGTGCGTCGGCAGGTCGCGCAGGTCCTGGTCGCCGAGGCGCACGCTGCCATGCACCCGCGGGCCCGCGTTCATCACGCTCTTGAGCAGGGTCGACTTGCCGGCGCCGTTGCGCCCGAGCAGCGCGACCCGCTGGCCCGCCTTGACCCTCAGGTTCACGCCCAGCAGGATGTGGCTGTCGCCGTAATAGGCATCGACGTCGCGGATTTCAAGCACCGACCATCTCCTTGCCGAGGTACACCTCGCGCACTTTCGGGTCGTTGCGAACCTGCTCGACCGTGCCGGTGGACACGACCTCGCCGTAGTTCATGACCATGATGCGGTCGGCCAGGCCGAACACGACGTCCATGTCGTGCTCGGTCATGACCACCGTGATGCCGCGCTCCGCGCGCGTGCGCGACACCAGCTTCGCGATGTCGGCGCGGTCGCTCGGCGACATGCCGGCGGTCGGCTCGTCGAGCATCAGGATGCTGGGCCGGCCGGCCAGTGCGATGACGAATTCGAGCCGCTTCTTGTCACCGTGCGAGAGGAACCGCGCCGCGTCGGCGGCCAGGCCCGCGAGCTTGACGTCGCCGAGCAGGGCCATCGCTTCATCGCGAATGTCCGCCGGAGGGACGCAGCGGCGCCAGGAGCCCAGCGGCTCGCCCGTGTGGCGGCGCCGCGCCTCGATGGCCACGATCACGTTGTCGAGCACGGTGAAATCGTGGAACACGCGGGCCACCTGGAAGGTGCGCCCGAAACCCAGCCGCACCCGCTCGTGCGCCGGCAGTCCGGTGATGTCCCGGCCCTCGAAGTGGATGCTGCCGCCGTTCGACGGCACCTCGCCGGTCATCACCTTGAACATGGTGGTCTTGCCCGCGCCGTTCGGGCCGATGATGGCGAAAACCTCGCCGCGGGTGACCGACATGCTCACGCCGTGCAGCACTTCGATCGGGCCGTAGTTCTTCTTGATGCGCTCCACGCGCAGCAGTTCGGTGCTCATCGCGCCCTCCCGGTTTGCAGCTCGCCGGCCGGCGGCTCGCGGTCGGGCCG
>SEGN01000112.1 GCA_004211245.1 Variovorax sp. | reverse complement strand
GTCTCGCTGAGCGGCTTGCCGCCGGTGGCCAGCGCGGCCCGGAGCTCGACCGCCTGGGCCGGGTCTTTCACGCGCACGCGCAGCGTGAGGCGCCAGCCCTTGATGGCAGGGTTGCGCTCGAGCGTGCTGCCGATCAGGTCGGCGTTGGCGCTCACGCTGGTCTGCGCAGTGACGGCGGCGTCCGGCGGCAGTCCGGCCAGCACCGGCCCTTCGAAGTCGACATGGAACGCAGTGGTGCCGTCGGGCTGCCGGATCAGGTTGGGCTGGTGCTGCTCGCCATTGGTATGGAAAGTCTGCCGCACCCAGGCCAGGCTCTTGTCCATCAGCGCGGGCTCGTCCATCGTCCAGTGCATGCGGTAGTCGTACTGAAGCACCTCGCCGGCCTGCGGTTGCACCTCGGGCGTCCAGAAGGCCACGATGTTGTCGTTGGTCTCGTCCGCGGTCGGGATCTCCACCAGTTGCACCTTGCCGCGGCCCCAGTCGCCCTGCGGCTCGATCCACGCGCTGGGCCGCAGCTCGTAGCGGTCCTTGATGTCCTCGAAGCGCGAGAACTCGCGCCCGCGCTGCAGCAGGCCGAAGCCCCTCGGGTTGTCGACCATGAAGGTGCTCACCGTGAGATTGCGCGGGTCATTGAGAGGCCGCCAAAGCCACTCGCCGCCGCCGGTGTGGATCGCCAGGCCGTTGGAGTCGTGGATCGCGGGGCGGAAATTGCGCTTGTCGGACTGCTGGTTCGGCCCGAACAGGAACATGCTGGTGAGCGGCGCCACGCCGAGCGTCTTGACATCGCCGCGCATGAACAGGCGCGCCTTCACGTCCAGCACCGCATCGGCGCCCGGACGCAAGGTGAACTGGTAGGCGCCGGTGACGCGCGGCGAATCCATCAACGCGTAGATGACCAGTTGCTGGTCCTGTGCCGATGGGCGCTGGATCCAGAACTCGCGGAAGTTCGGGAACTCTTCCGCGGTCGGCTGCTTGCCGTCGATGCTCGGCTGCGCCGTGTCGATCGCCAGGCCGCGGCCCGACAGGCCGTACACCTGGTTCTTGCCGATCACGCGAAAGTAGCTCGCGCCCAGGAAGCTCATGATCTCGTCTTCCTTGCCCTCCCGATTGATCGGATACAGCACGCGGAAGCCGGCGTAGCCGAGCTTGCCGGTCTCGTTCTTGTCGAATGCGAGGTTGCCGAAATCGAAGCGCTGCGGGTCGTAGCCGATCTCGCGGACGTTGCCGTCGACCAGTTCATGAATCGCCACCGGCGCATTGAACTGCATGCCTTGGTGATAGAAGTTGAGCTTGAACGGCGTCGGCTGGTCGCGCCACTCGAAGCGCTGCGACAACGGCTGGATCTTCTGGTAGTCGGCAAACTGCATCTGGCTGAACACCGGCGGCAGGTTGCTGACCGGAGCGGCATACGGCGCGGACATCAGGGCCCGCGCGCGGCCCACGACATCGTCGAGCGAGAACGCATGGGCCTGCGCGGCGGCCAGCATCATGCAAGCAGCGGCAAGGCACTGCAGCGCGGGCTCCATGCGGGCGCGCACTGCGTGCTTGGCGGCGGTAAGTACCACGGGAATCTCCTATAGAACAAACCCCAATGTAGCAAGCCGACCGGCCCATCGGTCGTTCCAGCGGCAGGGCGCGGCGATGGCTGACAGTAGACTCCGCCTTTCTTCGACACCATAGCCCCGAATGAAATCACTGTACCTGCTGGGTCTGGTCGCCGCGTTGACCTGCCCTCACGCGCTGGCCCAGCCCAAACCTGCACTGCTCGGCAACAAGTCCGCGCTCGTCGCCGACCTGCTGAAGCAGATGACCCTGGAAGAAAAGGTGGGCCAGCTGCGGTTGATCAGCATCGGTCCCGAGATGCCGGCGCCGCAGCTGGCGCAGGAGGTGGCCGCGGGTCGGGTGGGCGGCACCTTCAACTCCATCAATCACGTCGAGCAGCGCCCGCTGCAGCAGGCCGCGGTCACGGGCAGCCGGCTGAAGATTCCCCTGCTCTTCGCCTACGACGTGCTGCACGGGCATCGCACCTCGTTCCCGATCGGCCTCGGGCTGGCCTCGACCTGGGACATGGACGCCATCCGCCTGACCGCACGCACCGCCGCAGTGGAGGCCAGCGCCGACGGCGTGGACGTGACCTTCGCGCCGACCGTCGACATCTCGCGCGACCCCCGTTGGGGACGCACGTCCGAAGGTTTCGGCGAAGACCCGTACCTGGTCTCGCAGATCGCACGCAGCATGGTGCAGGGCTTCCAGAACGGCGCCAACCTTGCAAAGGGCGGCACCGTGCTGAAGCGCGACAGCATCATGGCCTCGGTCAAGCACTTCGCGCTCTACGGCGCGGTCGAAGGCGGGCGCGACTACAACATCGTCGACATGAGCCCCACGCGCATGTACAACGACTATCTGCCACCCTACAAGGCGGCCATCGACGCCGGCGCGGGCGGCGTGATGATTGCGCTCAACACGGTCAATGGCCAGCCGGCCACTTCCAATACCTGGCTGCTGCAGGATCTGCTGCGCAAGGACTGGGGGTTCAAGGGCGTCACCTTCAGCGACCACGGGGCCATCACCGAGCTGATGCGCCACGGCGTGGCGCGCGACGAGCGCGAGGCAGCGAAGCTCGCGATCACGGCCGGCGTCGACATGAGCATGGCCGACCAGGTCTACCTGAAGGAACTGCCGGGCCTGGTGAAGTCGGGCCAGGTACCGATGAAGACGCTGGACAACGCGGTGCGCGAGGTGCTCGGCGCCAAGTACGACCTCGGCCTGTTCCACGATCCATTCCTGCGCATCGGCAAGGCGGAGGACGACCCGCCCGACCTCAAGGCCGACAGCCGTCTGAATCGTCCGCCCGCGCGCGACGTTGCGCGCCGCTCGCTGGTGCTGCTCGAAAACCGCAACAGCACACTGCCGATCGGCAAGGGCGCCAACGTCATGCTGGTCGGACCGCTGGCCGATGCGCCGATCGACATCATGGGCGTGTGGTCCGGCCAGGCGGTGTGGAAGCAGTCGATCACGCTGCGTCGCGGCATGGAGCAGGCGCTGGCCGGCCAGAAGGGCAAGCTGCTCTACGCGCGCGGCGCCAACGTGAGCGAGGACAAGTCCATCGTCGAGTACCTCAATTTCCTCAACTGGGACGAGCCCGAGGTGGTGCAGGACAAGCGTTCGCCGCAGGAGATGATCGACGAGGCCGTGGCCACCGCGAAGCAGGCCGACGTCATCGTCGCGGCCGTGGGCGAATCGCGCGGCATGTCGCACGAATCGTCCAGTCGCACACGACTGGAACTGCCCGAAAGCCAGCAGGCCATGCTGAAGGCGCTCAAAGCCACCGGCAAGCCGCTGGTGCTGGTGCTGATGAACGGCCGGCCGCTGACGCTGAACTGGGAAAAGGCCAACGCCGACGCCATGCTCGAGACGTGGTTCGCCGGCACCGAGGGCGGCAACGCCATCGCCGACGTGCTGTTCGGCGATGCCAATCCATCGGGCAAGCTGCCGATCTCGCTGCCGCGCTCGGTCGGCCAGATCCCGACGTACTACAACTACCCGCGACTCGGCCGCCCTTTCACCCCGGGCAAGCCCGGCAACTACACCTCGCAGTATTTCGACGAGCCGCAGGGTGCGCTCTACCCGTTCGGCTACGGCCTGAGCTACACCGAGTTCAGCCTCTCGGAAGTGACGCTGTCGGGCGCGACGCTGCCACGCAACGGCAAGCTCGAAGCCAGCGTGACGGTGCGCAACACCGGTGCGCGCGACGGCGAGACGGTGGTGCAGCTCTACATCCGCGACGTGGCCGCATCGGTGGTGCGACCGGTCAAGGAGCTGAAGGACTTCCGCAAGGTGATGCTCAAGGCCGGCGAGGAGAAGGTGGTGCGTTTCACCATCGACGAGAACAAGCTGAAGTTCTTCAACGCCCAGTTGCGCCATGTCGCGGAGGCCGGCCAGTTCGACGTTCAGATCGGGCTCGACTCGCAAGCGGTGAAGCAGCAGAGCTTCGAGTTGCAGTAGCCATGGCACTGGCAGCGGGCCTGTTCGAAGGCGGCGACGGCAAGCCGCGCTGCAGCTGGTGCGCTGCCACGCCGGCATACCAGCACTACCACGACCACGAGTGGGGCTTTCCCGTCACCGACGAGCGGCGCCTGTTCGAGAAGCTCTGCCTCGAAGGCTTCCAGGCCGGGCTGAGCTGGCTCACGATTCTCAACAAGCGCGAAGCCTTCCGCACGGCCTTCGTGCAGTTCGATGCCGAGAAGATCGCGCGTTTCGGTGAACAGGATGTCGTGCGGCTGCTGGGCGATACCGGCATCGTGCGGCATCGCGGCAAGATCGAATCCGTGATCAACAACGCGAAGCGCGTGCTCGAACTGCGCGAGGCGCACGGTTCGCTCGCCGCCTATGCCTGGCGCTTCGAACCCGAGGCGAAGGCACGGCCGAAGCGCCTGACGCTGGCGCATCTGCGGGCCGCAACGACATCGCCCGAATCGGTCGCGCTGTCGAAGGACCTCAAGAAGAAGGGTTGGGGCTTCGTCGGCCCCACGACGATGTATGCGTTCATGCAGGCGATGGGCCTGGTCAACGACCACATCGAAGGCTGCCATGTGCGCGAAGAGGCGCTGGCCGCGCGGGCGGCGCTGGTGGTGCCGCGCTAGCGCGGGCCGCCAGGTGCGCGGCCTACCAGACGCGCCACCACGGCCGCGGGCGCCGTGCGAGCGGCCGCATCGTCAGCGGAGCCGAGAGTGTGGTGCCACCGCCGAACCGCTGCCGCATCTCGGCCTCGTGCTCGCGCGCCAGCCTGCCGGCATTGCGCGAGCCGCCATACAGCGACTGGCGGCGCCATTGCTGGGCGCGCTTCACCAGTTCACGGTCGGAGAGGTCACCTGGGTGGGTCATGCGCCCATTCTGGTGGCACACGGACCGGGGTGGCTGTGAACAGATACCGCTTTGCGGCCCGGTCAAGGATTCGACATCAATCGGCAGGCTGTGTCGTGAACCAAGTCACGCCGCCTGCGCCAGCGGAATCGCCTTCATGCCGCGATAGACCTCGGCTTCGCCATGCTTCGCCAGCAATTGCATCAGGTGCTTGCGGATCAGCATGCCGGGTTTGTCGGACTCCATCGAGTATTCGACGCCGCGGCGGCGCGTGTCGACCAGTGCATCGGGGTCGGTCGATTCGAGGATGTCCTTGTCCTCGCGCGTGATCTCGTCGTCGAAGTCGATCAGCATCTGCGCGGCACAGTCGGCTTCGGTGTCGTTGCGAAAGAGCCATTGGCACAGCTGCATGCGGCCGTCGTCGATCGGCGTGAAGCAGTTGATGATGATGTGGCGAATGCCCGAGGGGTACTCGATGTCGAGCCGCCGCGAGAACGGCATGAAATAGGCGTTGCGCATGTGGCGCGTGGTGATCGGATCGGTCACGCCGCTGATCGCGTGGAATTTTTCGGGGTTGGCCGCGTCGATCACCGTTTCGGCGTAGAAGCCGCCTTCGTTCTCGACCAGTTCGTACTTGCTCGGCTTCGGGCTAGCCGCCACGCCGAAGGTCGCGCGATGCACGAAGCTGAAGTGCGAGTTGTCGAACGAGTTCTCCAGCGCGCGCATCGGACTCGTGTTCCAGGTCTCGTAGAACTGGAAGATGGTGCGGTAGCCCGGGTCGTCGAACTCGGGCACCGTCGGGATGTCGGCGATCGGGTCTTCCAGCGCGACCCACGCATAGCCGTACCGCGCCGTGCAGCGGTAGGCCGTGGTCCTGTAGTCGGGCGAGATCTTGCGGTCGGGCTCGTACTGCGGGATGCGCACGACCTGGCCGCTGCGGTCGTACGTCCAGCCGTGGTAGCCGCACTGGATGGCGCCCTGCCCGCAGGACTTGCCCTCGGTGTCAACGCACCAGCCCTTCGAGAGTCTGGCGGTGCGATGGCAGCAGCGGTCGCGCAGCGCGGCGGGCTGGCCGTCGGCATCGAGGAACAGGACGATGTCTTCGCCCAGCAGCCTGAAAGGCTTCGGGCCGTTGGCGAGTTCGGTCAGCGGCATGACGGCATGCCAGAACTTGCGGAAGACGGGTTGTTGGGTGACGAGCATGCGTGGACTCCTTGGGGTTGCCTGTGGGGGACGAACTTCAAAGAGCAATTTCCGACCATGCGCGCGGGGCGCGACAGGCTGAACGCTTCTACTCTGCGCAATCTCTCATGCAAATTGCGGGCCCGATTGTCGTGCAAAACCCGCGCGGGCGTGCGTTGGCGGTATGCTCCGAAAATGATAGCAATCTCCCGGATGCTCGCCATCGTCTGCACCTGCCTGCTGGCGGCCGCCTGCACCACGCCGCGTGCGCCCGCACCGCCACGCACCGTGTCGTATCCCACGCTGTCGCCGGAGCAGGCGGGCGACATCGCCATCCATGCCCTTGGGCTGGTCGGTACGCCCTACCGCTACGGTGGCAACACGCCGGACGGCGGGTTCGACTGCAGCGGGCTGATCGGGTACGTCTACCGCAGCCGCGCGGGCCTCGCGCCGCCGCGCACCGTGGCGCAGCTCGGCGGCTTCGGCGAGCCGATCGGCATGGCCGAGTTGCGCACCGGCGACCTGGTGCTGTTCGGCGGCGGTCGGCCCACCCACGCCGGCATCTACGTGGGCGAGGGACGCTTCGTGCACGCACCGTCGACCGGTGGCGAGGTACGGATGGACCGGCTCGCCGGCGTGTATTGGTCGCGCCAGATCGTCTCGGCCCGCCGCCCCTGATCGCGACACTGGCACGCCTCGTGCATCTAGGTGGGCAAGAGTAGAAGCGTTCAGCAGCGCACGCACCACCGATGTGCGCCGCCCGGAAATTGCTCTTGAACCGCCCTTCTGCCCAGCTCCCGAAACGGGAAGGCAGGGGGAATTCAAGACCATCGATTCCAAGGTGCCCCCGATGCAACGCCGTTCCTTTCTCGCCGCCAGCACTGCCGCTGCCGCAAGCCTTTCCGCCCCGATCGTGTTCGCCCAGGGCGGCAAGCTCACGCCTCTCAAGTTCACGCTCGACTTCCGCATCAACGGCCAGACCGCGCCTTTCTTCCTGGCCCAGAGCAAGGGCTACTACAAGGACGAAGGGCTGGACGTCGCCATCGACACGGGCGCCGGCTCCGTCGCGTCGATCACCCGCATCGCGAGCGGCGTGTACCAGCTGGGTCTGGGCGACATCAGCTCGCTGGTGGAGTTCAACGCGCAGAACCCCGGCACGCCCGTGGTGCAGGCGGTGTACCAGTACTACAACCGCGCACCGTTCGTGATCATCGGCCGCAAGGATCGCGGCGTGACCGGCGACTTCAAGAGCCTGCAAGGCAAGAAGGTCGCCGCGGCCGCGGTGGAGTCCACGCGCCGTGCCTGGCCGATGGTGGCGCGCAAGCAGGGCATGAAGCCCGACGCCTTCGCCTGGCAGACCACCGATTTCAGTGCACGCGACAACGTCATGGTGCGCGGCGATGTCGATGCCGCGACCTACTTCCACGACTCGGCGATCTCGCTGTTCGCGCGCATGAAGGCCGAGGAGCTCTCGGTGCTCAGGTACGCCGATGCGGGCGTCAATCTCTATGGCAACGCGATCCTCGCGAGCAGCAACCTGATCGCGCAGAACCCGAAGGCCGTGGCCGCCTTCCTGCGCGCCAGCAACCGCGCAATCGTGGAGACCTTCGCGAATCCCGGCCCGTCGATCGCCGCGATGCGCCAGCGCGAACCGATCCTCGACGAGAAGGTCGAGCTCGACCGCTGGGCCGTGACCGCCCAGTACGTCGGCGCGGCCGACACGCGCGGCCACGGCCTCGGCGACATCCGCAAGCTCACACTCGAGCAGCAGGTGGACGAGGTGGTCGACGTGTTCGGCCTCAAGGTCAAGCCATCGGCTGACGCGATCTTCAACACTTCGATGCTGCCGCCACGCAGCGAACGCATGATCCTCAAGGCATGAACCTGCAGAACACCACGACCGAATTTCCGCCGGAAGCCACCCTCGACGAGCGCGACGGCCGCTACCTGCGCAAGGCGATCGGCTGGTCGCACGCGGCAGCGCGGCGCGGCAACAGGCCTTTCGGCGCGGTGATCGTGTCCGCCACCAGCGAGGTGATCTGCGAGGCGTACAACAGCACGGCCGAGACCGGCGACTGCACCGGCCATGCGGAGACGAATGCGGTGCGCGCGCTGGCCGGCAAGGGTCTCACGCGCGACGACCTCGCGGGCGCGACGCTCTACTCGTCCGGTGAACCCTGCGTGATGTGCGCGGGTGCGATCTTCTGGTCGAACATCGGCCGCGTGGTGTTCGGCATCGATGCCGAGCGCCTGCGCGTGTTCCGCGGCGAGCGGCAGGACCAGCGCGATGCCGAGCTCTCGTGCCGCGATGTGTTCCGCGCCTCGCCGCACCCGATCGAGTGCGTCGGCCCGGCGCTGATCGACGAGGCCAGTGCGCCGCACGTGGGAGCCTGGAAGACCTGAGTCGCGCAAGACGCACGGCTAGACTCGTGCATGCCCTGGCACGCCCGACTCGCGCTCGACTACAGCGCCGAACAGAACCGCACCGTCGCACGCTTCCGCCA
>SEGN01000508.1 GCA_004211245.1 Variovorax sp. | reverse complement strand
CCGAGGAAGGACAGCGTCGACTCGAGCGCGATGGCGTGCGCCAGGTCGATGGTCGCGATCACGATCAGCGGCGGCATGCAGTTGGGCAGCATGTGGCGCAGCAGCACGCGCGGCCAGCCGAGCGACATGCACTGCGCGGCCTCGATGTATTCCTTGGCGCGCTCCACCAGCGCGGCGCCGCGCGCGGCCCGTGCGAAGTAGGCCCACTGCACGATGATGAGCGCGATGATCACCTTGTCGACACCCTTGCCCAGGATCGCCAGCAGGATCAGCGCGACGAGGATCGCCGGGAACGACAGCTGGATGTCGACGATGCGCATCAGCAGCGCATCGATCCAGCCGCCGAAATAGGCAGCGGCCAGCCCGACCACGCTGCCGATGGCGAGCGCCGCCGCCACCGAGATGCCGCCCACCATCAAGCTGGTCCGCAGACCGTAGAAGATGGCCGAGAGCAGGTCGCGCGCCTGGCCGTCGGTGCCGAGCCAATAGGTCATGGTGCCGGTGGCATCCCGGCTGCCGGGCGGGAGCTTCGAATCGAAGATGTCGAGCTTGCCGATGTCGTAGGGGTTCTGCGGCGAGATCCACGGCGCGAGGATGGCGGCGCCCACCGCCAGCGCGAGCAGCACCAGTCCGAGCACGGCGAGCTTGCTGGCCATGAATTCGCGGCGGAAGCGCTGCCACGGCGTCTCGGGCGGTGGCAGGGCCGCCAGGGTCGCATCGGTCATGCCGTGGCTCCCTGCAGGCGCACGCGCGGGTCGAGCACCGAGTAGAGGATGTCCACGGCGAGGTTGAGCATCACGAGGAAGAACACGATGAGGATCAGGTAGGCCACCACCACCGGCCGGTCGAGCGTGATGATGGAGTCGAGCAGCAGCTTGCCCATGCCCGGCCACGCGAAGATCGTCTCGGTGACCACCGCGAACGCCACCACCTGCCCGAACTCCAGCCCGCCGACCGTGACGATCGGAATCAGGATGTTCTTCAGCAGGTGCACGCGCAGGATGCGGCTCCAGCCCAGGCCCTTGGCACGCGCGAACTTGATGTAGTCGGTCGGCAGCGCCTCGCGGGTGGCGGCGCGTGTCACGCGGATGATGAGCGCACCCTTGGCCAGTGCGATGGTGATGGCAGGCAGCACCAGGCGCGACCAGCCGTCGAGCGTCAGCACGCTCAGGTCGAGCGGCCCGACCTGCACCGTGGCGCCGCGCCCGCTGGCCGGCAGCCAGCCCAGGTAGACCGCGAACACCATGATCAGCATCAGGCCGACCCAGAAGTTCGGCAGCGAGAAGCCGAGGATCGAACCGGTCATGATGCCGCGCGTGCTCAGCGCCTGCGGCTTGAGCCCGGCCCAGATGCCAAGCGGCACCCCGAGCAGCATCGACAGCCCCATCGACACGACCGCGAGTTCGAGCGTCGCGGGCATGCGCTCCAGGATCAGCCCCATGGCCGACTGCCCGGTGAGAAAGCTCTTGCCGAAGTCCAGCTGCAGCGCGTGCGACATGAAGATGAAGTACTGCTGCCACAACGGCTTGTCGAGGCCGAAGTTGGCGCGGATTTCATCCCGCTCGAGGTCGGTGGCCTCGGCGCTCGCCATCATCGACACCGGGTCGCCGACCACGTAGAGGCCGACGAACACCAGGCCCGACATCACGGCCATGACGAGCACCGCCTGGAGCAGGCGGCGGATGATGAAGGCGAGCATCGAACCCGGCCTACTTGGCCGGCACCGCGTACTGAACCATGGTCTGCTGGTCGGCGCGACCCTTGAAGCGCACGTCCTTCTTCATCGCCCACACCGAATGCTCGAAGTGGATCGGCAGCATCGCGAAGTCGGCCAT
>SEGN01000507.1 GCA_004211245.1 Variovorax sp. | reverse complement strand
CGGCGGTTGCACACCGAGGCGCAGTTCCTTTGCCGCGCTGAGGAATATGCCCCGCCATTGCGGACCTTCGGCCTGATAACCCATCTGCTCGTAGGCATCGGCCTGAAGTTCACGGGCGGCGGTGTTGGCAGGGTCGGCGAACACGAGTTGGTGCAGGATCTGCGTGGACCAGCGGTAGTCGCCGGCCTCGAACGCACGGCGTCCTTCGGCAAGAATCGCGTCGGCACCGGCGAATTCGACATATCGCTTCGCCGTTTCCACCGGTGGGTGCGGATGCAGCGAGACGGGGTCGCCGTCCCACATGCCCAGTTCCTTGGTGAACACCGCGCGCACATCGTGGTGCAGGGTGCCGTGATAACCGCGGCTGGCCCAGTTGCGGCGCAACTCCTCGGGAAGCTCGAGTACCTCGGCCGCTTCCAGGGGCGTGTAGCCCTTGTTGGCCAGCCGCAGGGATTGGTCGTGAATGTATTTGTAAGTGTCGCGCTGGGATTCGAGGAATGCGGTCACCTGCCCGTTTCCCCATACCGGCCACGTGTGCGGGCCGTAGTGCACCTCGGACTCATCACCCCACCGTTCGAGGGTCTCATCGAGGTAGCGGGCGAAATTGCGGGCATCACGAGTCCGCGCGCCACGCAAGGTCTGGATGTTGTGCAGCGAGTGGTTGGCATTCTCCGCGCAGGTCAGCGCCTTCAACTGCGGTATCCAGATATGCATCTCCTCGGGCGCTTCGGTGTCCGGAGCGTAGAGAAATTCGAATTCGATGCCCGCGATCTCGCGTTTTGCACCGGTTTCGGTGATCAGGTCGGTCGGAGAGATGTAGGACACGGTCAGCCCTTTGAGGCTGCCGATGCCCATGCCGCCAGTGACATACCCGCACGAGTTCATATCCAGGAATCCGCCGAAAGCGTAGAAACTACGCCTCGCCATGGCATTTCCGGCGATGACGTTCTCCCCGAGGGCGTACCTGTCGAACTGATGTCCCGGCGCGATGATCGGCACCTTGCCCGAAGCCACGTCGTCGGCATCGACGACGCCTTTCACGCCCGCGTAGTGGTCGAGGTGGGTGTGGGTATAGATCACCGCGGCGACCGGTTTGTCGCTGATATGCTCGCGGATCAGGCCCATGGCTTGACGTGCGGATTCCACACCGTTAAGACAGTCGATCACGATCAGTCCGTCCGTGCCCTCCACCACGGTCAGGTTGGTGATGTCGTTACCTCGCACCTGGTAGAGGCCATCGGCCAGCTGGAACAGACCGCCGTGGCGGATGATCTGACTCTGCCGCCACAGACTCGGGTTCACCGATTCCGGGGCCGGATCATCATCCCCAATCCAGTCGAATGCGTGCGGGTCGAATGCCACCGAACCATCCTCCGCGAGCACGTTCCCCGGCAGCTCGGCGATCAGCCCGCGACGGGCGTCGGCGAAGTCACGCCGATCGGCCAGGTCATACAGTTCGACCGCGTCCCGATTGATCCGTGCGGTCTCCGCCGTGGCCGGTTCCGGCTGGTAGCACATGGTCGCTCCGTTCGAAAAGAATGGATGTCCTCGGTCGATCAACCAACACTGACAATCCATAGGCGTCGCAGCCTCACCCAGCTCGGATGAGTTTCCACGCGAAATAGCTCCGTGGTGGTTTAACAAAAGGATGACGCGGGCAGGACCACTTCCTCGCAAGTGACGCACTATTAACAAGAGGCGGCGAGTTTAACGCTGGTGAATTGAGTGACTCGATCGGGAGACGGGTGTCGCACAATTCACTTCTGTCATGCCTGCAGGATCGCCATCGCGATCTCCGTGAGGCGTTCTCCGAGGTCGGCGCGCCGCGGCTGGGGCCCCCACCGGA
>SEGN01000506.1 GCA_004211245.1 Variovorax sp. | reverse complement strand
ATGTCTGCCGCCAGGCGGTCGCGCTGCGGGTTGTTGGGCGCCCGGACATCGAGGCTGAACTTGGCAAGGCCCGGCACGACATTGATCGATCCGTTGGGCACCTGCAACATGCCGACCGTGGCGACCGAATCGCCGTCCTCGGCGGCGCGCTTCTCGGCGAAGAGGATCAGCTCGGCGACCGCGGCAGCCGCGTCGCGACGCCGGCCCATCGGCGTGGTGCCGGCATGGCTGGCCATGCCGAACACTTCGCCCACATAGCGCACGCCGCCATTGATCGAGGTGACGATGCCGAGCGGCAGGTCGAGCTCGTTCAACACCGGGCCCTGCTCGATGTGCACTTCGACGAAGCCGAGGTACTTCGACGGGTCGCGCTGGATCGCCGGGATGTCTTTCGGCTCCAGGCCGGCATGCGCCATGGCCTCGCGCATCGTGATGCCGTCCGCATCCTGCTGGTCGAGCCAGGCATGGTCGAAGTGGCCGATGAGCGCGCCGGAGCCGAGGAAGGTCGCCTTGTAACGCTGTCCTTCCTCTTCCGAAAAGCCGACCACCTCGAAGGCGAAGGGCAGGCGGCGCTTCTGCCTGGCGAGCTCGCGCACGCAGGCCATCGGCACGAAGATGCCGAGGCGCCCGTCGTACTTGCCGCCGTTGCGCACGGTGTCGTAGTGCGAGCCCGTGAGCAGGGTCTTCGCGCCCGGCTCGGCCGCCTCGTAGCGCCCGACCACGTTGCCGACCGCATCGATCTGCACGCTGTCGAAGCCGCAGTCCCGCATGCCCTGCGCGATCTGCGCGGCGCAGGCGCGGTGCGCGTCGGTGAGGTAGGTCACGGTGAGTTGCCCGAGCTCCGCATAGCCGGGGTCGGTGTGCACCGACAGCGCTTCGTGCCAATCCCACACGTCATTGCCCAGGGTCGGCGCCACGCCGAACTTGTCGTTCAGGCGGATCTCGGCGATGCGGTGGATGTTGCGCAGCGCCTCGCCGAGCTCGAACGATGGATGGTGGTGCACCCTGCGCTCGAAGGTCGCGATGATCTCTTTCTTGCCGAGCCCCAGGCCACGCGGGCCGCGCACGGCCAGGATGAACGGGAAGCCGAACTTCTCGCCGTAGGCGGCGTTCAGTTCGCGGATGCGTGCGAGCTCTTCCGGCGTGCAGTTCGTGAGCCCGGCCTTGCTCTGCTCGTTGGTGGACTCGGCCGTGAGCGTGTTGCTCTCCATCGCCTTGCCGGCGAGTTCGGGGTGCTCGCGGATGAGCGTCATCTGGCGCTCGGGCGTGGCGTCGGCCACGGCACGCGACATGGCGTGCTTGAGGTGCTGCAGCGAGCGGAACGGACGCGCCGGAAGCGCGGCCTGCGCGACCCACGGCGAATGCTCGTAGATCCCGTCGAGCAGGGCCACGGCCTCGGCGGGCGTGGCGGCATTGAGTTGGTCGATGGTGAGCGCCATGTCAGGCTCCTGCGGGCGTAAAGGGGTGCACCTTCTTCCAGTGCCGTGCGATGTCGATGCGGCGGCAGATCCAGACGCGCTCGTGGCTCTGCACGTAGTCCAGAAAGCGCTTCAGCGAGCCGATGCGGCCCGGCTTGCCGAGCAGGCGGCAGTGCATGCCGATGCTCATCATCTTCGGCGCGGTCTCGCCTTCGGCGTAGAGCGCGTCGAAGCTGTCCTTCAGGTAGTTGAAGAAATGGTCTCCGGTGTTGAATCCCTGCGCCTGCACGAAGCGCATGTCGTTGCAGTCGAGCGAGTAGGGCACCACCAGGTGCGGCACCACGCTGCCGTCGGTCCGGGCCACCTCCATCCAGAACGGCAGGTCGTCGCCGTAGTAGTCGCTGTCGTATTCGTAGCTGCCCTGGTCGACCAC
>SEGN01000111.1 GCA_004211245.1 Variovorax sp. | reverse complement strand
GATCAGCTCGCGCGTTGCGAGCTGTTCCTGCAAGGCCTGGCCAGCGCGCCCCACATCGGCTGATGAAACGCATCGCGCTGGGCCTGCTGTGCGGCGCGGCGCTGCTCTACGCGCTGGCCGCGGTAATGGAGGTGCGCGCACCGCACCCCGGCTGGGGCTATCTCGCGGCGTTCGCAGAAGCGGCGATGGTCGGCGCCATCGCCGACTGGTTCGCGGTGGTTGCACTATTCCGGCATCCGCTCGGCCTGCCGATTCCGCACACGGCCATCATTCCGAGCAACAAGGATCGCATCGGCGCCAAGCTGGCCGGCTTCATCTGCAACAACTTCCTGAGCACCGACCAGGTGCTGTCCAAGCTGCGCGCCTTCGACCCGGCCGGCCGGCTGGCCGACTGGCTGGCGCGCCCGGCCAGCGCCGCGAAGCTCGGCGAGTGGGGCGTGACGGCCGCCCGCTACGGGCTCGGCGCGTTCGACGATGCGCGCGTGCGCGATTTCCTCGGCCGCATCGCCGCCGCCGGACTGGCGCAGGTCGACGTCTCGCGCGTGGCCGGCCAGGCGCTGGAGGCGCTGACCACCGGTGGCCGGCACCAGGCACTGCTCGACGAGGCGTTGGCACAGGTGGCGGAACTGCTCGAGGGCGAGACCGCACAGGCGCAGATCACCGAGGCCATCGCGCGCGAGATCAAGACGCTGCGCTACGTCGGGCTCGACCAGGTCGCCGCGCGGCTGGCCACGAAGAAGATCGTGGCTGCGGTTGCGAAGAGCGTGGCCGAACTGGCTGCGGAGCCGGAACACCCGCTGCGCGCGCGCTTCGACGGCTTCATGGCCGACTTCATCGTTCGGCTGCAGGCCGACCCGGCGTTCCGGCAGCGCGGCGAGGACATCCGCGCCGAACTGATGGCGCACCCTGCGCTCGGCGACTACCTGCATGGCCTGTGGGGCGAGCTGCTGGATTGGCTGCACGACGACCTGGCGCGCCCCGATTCCAGCATCGCGCAGCGCATCGCGAAACTGGCGGGTGCGCTCGGTACGCGGTTGCAGGCCGACGCGCAGATCCGCCAGTGGATCAACGAGCAGATCGAAGCCGCGGCGCCGCTGACGATCGAGCGCTACCGCGAAGACATCCGGCGCTACATCGTCGAACGCGTGGGCCAGTGGAACGCCGACGAGATGACCGACGAACTGGAGCGCCACATCGGCCGCGACCTGCAGTTCATCCGCATCAACGGCACGCTGGTCGGGGGCCTGGCGGGGCTGACGATTCACGCCGTGACCCACTGGATCCGGACTTAGTACCGCTTGCAGCGGCCGGAGTACTTCCAGCGTAATTGCAGGATCGTGCGGGCGAGTTGTATCCTCTTGTATCAACATGGGACCCGCCGATGGACCTGGACTTTCACGTACGGAAGATCGATGCACTGACGCCCAAGGCCGCGAAGATCGCGCTGCGCATGCTCGATGCCGATCCGCGCATCCCGACCGAATGGATCATGGCCCTGCGGCCCGCGCTGGTCGACCGCAGCACCGAGTCGGACGGCTTCCGCAGCACCGACTGGATGACGATGGCCGCGATCGAACGCCCGACGATCCGCCGCTTTGCCGAACGCTTCGAGAACAAGGAGCAGCGTCACGCCCGGCTGTGGGTGCTGAGCCTGCGCAAGGCGTCGCAGCAGGTGCTGCGGCGGGGGCCCGAGGCGGCCTAGGCTGGTAGCTGGACCAGCGCGCACCGCGCACCGGGCGCTTTCAACGGCGGGCACGTCCCGTCAGCTCGGGAGTGCACGCTCCTGCGCAATCACCAGCAGCCCGTCCATGATCAGGCTGTCGACCAGCTCGAACGGCGACACCATCGACGGCGCCATCTTCCAGCCCGCGCCGCCCGTCATGTAGCGCACCGGCTCGGCGCCGCAGTGCCGGCGCACGTGTTCGACCATGCGCTCGACCGCACCGGCAATCGCGTAGGTGCCGCCACTGGTGAGCGCATCGCTGGTGTTGGTGGGAAAGTCGCGCACCTCGCCGGTCGGCACATGCAGGCCGGCCGTGCCGGACTCCAGCGCGCGCAGCATGATGCCGTGGCCCGGGAGGATCAGGCCGCCAAGGAACTTGCCCTGTGCATCGACCGCCTCGACTGTCACGGCCGTGCCGATCAGCACCACCACCATCGGCCGCGGCGCGCCCTCGGCGAGCATGCGGTGGCGCGCGCCGATCATCGCGACCCAGCGGTCGGCGCCCAGCCGCGTCGGATGGTCGTATCCATTGACGATGCCGGCCTCGGCCGTGCCGGACACGACCCAGCGCGGGGCGCAATCGAAGCGCTCGGTGACCTGCTCCTCGGCGCGGCGCCGCACTGCGTCTCCCGCGACCACGCAGCCGAGCATCGAGGCCGGCGGCGTCAACTCGGCCCAAGGGCCCTCGGCCAGGCGCTCGATGTGGTCGAGGAACTCGGCCCCGTGCCCCAGCAAGGCGGCGCCGGGACGCGGCGCCTCGTACATGGCCCACTTGAGGCGCGTGTTGCCGATATCGATCGCGAGGAATGCCATGCGGCGCATTATGCGGACGGGGATCGCCGCGTCCCGGATGGCATCGGCGGCCTCAGTTCTGTTTCCAGGGCAAGCCGCGAAAGCGCCAGCCGCCGGTGCGCCCGCGCTGGCCGTGCTCGTCGGGGTTGCCTTCGAAGCCCTCGAGGATGTTGTAGGCCTCCAGCCCGAGTTCGGTGGCGCGCCGGGCGGCGGCGACGGAGCGCACGCCGCTGCGGCAAAGCAGCACGGCCTTGCGGCCTGCCGGCACCGCGGCCCGGATGCCCTCGTCGAACGCCGCGTTCTGCACCATGCCGGGCCACTGCTTCCATGCCAGCGGCACGGCGCCCGGCACATAGCCGACCCACTCTCGTTCGGCGTCGCTGCGGACGTCGACCATCACGGCCTCGCCGCTGGCCAGCCACTGGGCGGCCTGCTGGGGCGTGACATCGCCGGCATAGCCTTCGGCAGGGAGAAATTCGGAAGCGGTCATGGTCGATAGCGTCCTTGATGACGTTGTGGTTACTGGTTCGGGGTCAGGCGGCGCTCAGTGAGCGATCCCGTTCAAACAGACACAATTTTCAACAGTTCGTGGAAACCCTCTGTGTTCCCCCTGTTCGCGTGCCAAAGATGTGCGTCTGGATTTTCCAGGCACAACAACGGAGACACACGCAATGACCGAGACCCAACCGAACCGCCGCCGCAGCCTCCTGAAAGGCGCCGCCGTGGCGGCCGGCGCGATGTCCGCGCCCATGATCAGCATGGCGCAGACGACCTCGCTGCGCTTCCAGAGCACGTGGCCGGCGAAGGATATCTTCCACGAGTACGCCAACGATTTCGCAAAGAAGGTCAACGACATGGCGGGCAGCCGCCTCAAGATCGAGGTGCTGCCGGCCGGCTCGGTCGTGCCGGCGTTCCAGCTGCTCGACGCGGTGGCCAAAGGCACGCTCGACGGTGGCCATGGCGTGATCGCCTATTGGTACGGCAAGAACTCGGCGCTGGCGCTCTGGGGTTCGGGCCCGGGCTTCGGCATGGACGCCAACATGGTGCTGGCCTGGCACAACTACGGTGGCGGCAAGGCGCTGATCGAGGAGATCTACAAGAGCCTGAACCTCGACGTGGTGTCCTATCTGTACGGCCCGATGCCGACGCAGCCGCTCGGCTGGTTCAAGAAGCCGGTCGCCAAGGTCGAAGACATGAAGGGGCTCAAGTTCCGCACCGTGGGCCTGGCGGTCGACGTGTTCACCGACATGGGCACCGCCGTCAATCCGCTGCCCGGCGGCGAGATCGTGCCGGCACTGGATCGCGGCCTGATCGACGCGGCCGAGTTCAACAACGCTTCGAGCGACCGCGTGCTGGGCTTCCCCGACGTGGCCAAGAACTGCATGCTGCAGAGCTTTCACCAGTCGGGCGAACAGTTCGAAATTCTCTTCAACGGCCCCAAGCTCAAGGCGCTGCCGCCGGAGCTCAAGGCCATCATCGACTACGGTGTGCAGGCTGCCAGTGCCGACATGAGCTGGAAGGCGATCGAGCGCAATTCGCAGGACTACATCGAGCTCAAGAAGGCTGGCGTGAAGTTCTACAAGACGCCCGACGCCATCCTGCGCGCGCAGCTCGCATCGTGGGACAAGACGGTGGCGAAGAAGTCGGCCGAGAACCCGCTCTTCAAGAAGGTGCTCGACTCGCAACGTGCCTTCGCCGAACGCGCCGGCCAGTGGCAGAACGACTATTCGGTCGACTTCAAGATGGCCTACAACCACTATTTCGGCAAGACGAAGAAGGCCTGAGCGCGCCGCTGTCGTCCTCGGGGGCGCCGCTGCCGGCGCCCCTTTCTCCGTGGGTAGCCGCCAGCGCGGCAAGGGCTCTCGATGCAATCATTCCTGTTGGCGGTCGACCGTTTCTCGACCTGGATCGGCAAGACCTTCGCCTGGTGCGTGGTGTTGCTCACGCTGCTCATCAGCTGGGAAGTTTTTTCCCGCTACGCGCTCAACGAACCGCACCTCTTCTTCCTGCCCGGCATCGTGGCGCTGACCTGGGCCGGCTGGATCTACGCGGGTGAATCGCTCGCCATCCGCGAGCAGACCTTCTCGGCCACGCCGCTGCCGCTGTACCCGTTCAAGTACGTGATCCCGCTGGCCGGCATCACGCTGCTGATCCAGGGCTTCGCCGAGATCGTGCGCTGCATCCAGTGCATCCAGACCGGCAGCTGGCCCTCGCGCGAGGGGATGATCTTCACCTGGTTCGCCTACCACCGGGACGTCACGCGCACGCTCGACCTGATGGTGCAGTCGGCCTACAAGACCATGTCCAACGACGTGCTGATCGCGGTGCCGCTGTTCGTTTTCATGGGCTATCTGGTCGAGCGCGCCAACCTCATCGAAACGCTTTTCAAGAGCCTGCATCTCGCGATGGCGCGGCTGCCCGGCGCGCTGGCCGTCGCCACGCTCGTCACCTGCACCATCTTCGCCACGGCCACCGGCATCGTCGGTGCGGTGGTCACGCTGATGGGACTGCTCGCGCTGCCCGCCATGCTGCGCGCCGGCTACAGCATCCCGCTGGCGGCCGGCGCGATCACGGCCGGCGGCTGCCTCGGCATCCTGATCCCGCCGTCGGTGCTGCTGATCGTTTACGGGGCGACGGCCGGCGTGTCGGTGGTGCAGCTCTATGCCGGCGCGTTCTTTCCCGGCGTGATGCTGGCGTCGCTGTACGTGCTGTACGTGATCATCGTGGCCAAGCTCAAGCCCGCCTGGGCCCCGCCGCTTTCCGCGGCCGACCGCATGGTGCCGCTGCCGCCGCTCACCCGCCGGCTCACCACGGATACGGGCGCGCACGCGCTGGCCGCATTGGTGTCGGCCCTCAAGGGCAAGCGCAATGCCGACGTGCCCACCGGCCACCTGCTGCGGCAACTCGGCATCGTGCTGCTGCCCGGACTGCTGTTCGCACTGCTGGCGGTGACCAGCTACCGCGCCGTGACCACCGTCAATGCCGAAGCGGTCTACGACATTCAGGAGATCGGTGCATCCCGCAGCAGCAGCGGCAACGCCGACAGCGGCGGGCTCGCGGAGCCACCCGCCGAGTCCGGCGGGCTTGCGGAACCGCCGGCGGAGAGCGGGAGCCTGGCCGAGCCGCCGGCCGCGAGCGGCAGCGCGGTGCAGGAACCGCCCGGTGCAGCCCCTGCGCCGGCGGCCGCGTCCGGTGTCGCCGCCGGCAGCGACAGCGCGCCGGCCGCCGCCACCCAGCGCCCGGCGCCGACCTGGTGGTGGGTCTGCTTCGCGGTGGCGGGCGCACTCACGACCCTGTTCTACCTGTTCCTCAGCTTCGCGCGGCTCGAGATCTTCAAGATGCTGCTGGCGTCGTTCTTCCCGTTGATGATCCTGATCCTTGCAGTGCTCGGCTCGATCGTCCTCGGGCTCGCGACCCCGACCGAGGCCGCCGCGATGGGGGCGCTCGGCGGCTTCCTGCTGGCCGCGGCCTACCGACGGCTGACGATGGCCGTGCTGAAAGAGTCGGTGTTCCTCACCGCCAAGACCTCGGCCATGGTGTGCTGGCTGTTCGTCGGATCGGCCATTTTCTCGGCCGCCTTCGCGCTGCTCGGCGGGCAGGCGCTGGTGGAGGAGTGGGTGCTGGGAATGAACCTCACCAAGGTGCAGTTCCTGATCCTGAGCCAGGTGATCATCTTCGTGCTGGGCTGGCCGCTGGAATGGACCGAGATCATCGTGATCTTCATGCCCATCTTCATTCCGCTGCTGGACAACTTCGGGGTCGACCCGCTGTTCTTCGGCCTGCTGGTGGCGCTGAACCTGCAGACCGCGTTCCTGTCGCCGCCAGTGGCGATGGCCGCCTTCTACCTGAAGGGGGTGAGTCCGCCGCACGTGACGCTGAACCAGATCTTCCTGGGCATGCTGCCCTTCATGGGCATCCAGGTGCTGGCCATCGTGCTGCTCTACATCTGGCCGCAGATCGGGCTCTGGCTGCCGCAGCTGCTTTACAAATAAGGCAAAAAACATCCGCACGCCATCCGTATGGATGGTGTTAGGATGGGCGAATGCCTTCCACACCACTTCAGGTCGTTCCCCGCGCCAAGCCCGCAGACGCCGAAAAGATCACCATCAACCTCGGGTATGTCGACCTCGGGCAGATCGACCTGCTCGTGGCCGAGGGCTTCTACTCGAACCGCACGGACCTCATCCGCACGGCGATCCGCAACCAGCTCGCCACCCACAACGAGGCGGTGAAACAGGCCGCCGCCCGAAAGACCCTCGTGCTGGGGCTGCAGCGCTTCGGCGTCGCCGAACTCGAGGCGGCACGCACGGCCGGCCAGCCGCTGGACATCCGCGTGCTCGGCCTGGCCGTGATCGCACCGGACGTGTCGCCCGAACTGGCGCTGGCGGCGATCCAGTCGGTGACCGTGCTCGGCGCGCTCCAGGCCAGCGCGGCGGTCAAGGCCGCGCTGGCCGGCCGCATCCATTGAAGAAAGAAAACCGATGAACCCGATGTTCCAGAACCTGATGAGCGAGGCCGCCCGGCTCACGCGCGGCGGCGACCTGCAGGGCGCCACCGCAGCGATACAGCAAGCGCTGCACGGCAGCGCTGCGCCAACGGCCGCATCCATGCCGGCTTCCGACGCCGATGTCATCGAAGCCGAAGTCCGTGTGATCGACGAGGCACCGGCCGATGAGGTGTTCTCCTATGTGGAGGCCGTCGAACCGGCACAGGGAGGCGCGCCTGCCGCGCAACAGTGGCGCGACGGCAGCTTTGCCCACGGCGGCCGCACGCTCGCCTACAAACTGTACTTGCCGCCACGCGCCGCCGGCGCGACGACGCCGATGCCGCTCGTGCTGATGCTGCACGGCTGCACGCAGAACCCGGACGACTTCGCCGCCGGCACCCGCATGAATGCGCTGGCGCGGACGGCGGGCGTGGCGGTGCTGTACCCGGCCCAGACCCGGCCTGCCAATGCGCAGGGTTGCTGGAACTGGTTCAAGCCGCAACACCAGCAGCGCGGCCGCGGCGAGCCGGCACTGCTGGCGGCGCTCACGCAATCGGTGATCGCAAGCCACGCCATCGACCCGGCGCGCGTCTATGTCGCCGGGCTGTCCGCGGGCGGTGCCATGGCCGACATCCTGGGGCGCGCCTATCCGGAACTGTTCGCCGCGGTCGGCGTGCATTCGGGCCTGCCGACCGGCGCGGCGAACGACCTGATGTCGGCGATGGCCGCCATGCGCAGCGGCCCCGGCGCCGCGCCACCCGCGCGCGGCACGATGCCGCCGCTGATCGTGTTCCACGGCGATGCCGACAACACGGTGAACGTGCGCAATGGAGATGCCGTGGTCGCCTCCACCCTGGCCGGGCGACCCGGCGCCGGTCAACCGCAACAAGGCCGCTCGCCCGCGGGCAGGGCCTACACACGCACGCACCACCCGGCCACCGATGGCCGCCATGCGGTCGAACATTGGCTGCTGCACGGCGCAGGCCACGCCTGGTCGGGCGGCAGCGCCCAGGGCAGCTACACCGACCCGGCAGGCGTCGATGCCAGTGCGGAGATGCTGCGGTTCTTTCTCGCGCATCCGAAAGGTTGAGCGTCGGCGGCTACAGTGGGCGCCGGAGGTTCCCGATGGCCAGTTTTGACTTCGACCTGTTCGTGATCGGCGGCGGCAGCGGCGGCGTGCGCGCTGCCCGCATGGCCGCGGCGCGTGGCGCCCGCGTGGCGCTGGCCGAAGTGGCCGAGCTGGGCGGCACCTGCGTCAACGTCGGCTGCATTCCCAAGAAGCTCTACAGCTATGCGGCCGGTTACGCCGAGTCCTTCGAGGAAGCCGCAGGCTACGGCTGGCAGGTGGGGCACCCGGCGTTCGACTGGCAGAAGCTCAAGAAGCAGCGCGCCGTCGAGATCCACCGGCTCAACGATGCCTACCGCGCGCTGCTCGACGGCCCGGGCGTGACCACGCTGCAGGGGTGGGCCACGCTGGTCGATGCGCACACCGTCGAGGTCGATGGCGAGCGCCACACGGCAAAGCACATCCTCGTGGCCACCGGCGGCCTGCCCTTCGTGCCCGAATTCATGGGCCGCGAGCACGGCATGGTGTCGGATGCGATCTTCGATGTGGAGCCGTTCCCGCGGCGGCTGCTCGTGGTCGGCGGCGGCTACATCGCCTGCGAGTTCGCATCGATCTTCAATGGCCTCGGCGCCGAGGTGACGATGGTGCAGCGCAAGTCGCACATCCTCAACGAGTTCGACGAAGACGTGCGTCAGTTCCTCGCGGCCGAGATGAAGAAGGCCGGCGTCGACATCCGCTTCAATGCCGAGATCGCCTCGATCCGCCGCGGCAACGGCGGACTCGACGTGATGCTTGAGCGTGGCACGCGACTCGAAGCCGACGCGGTGCTGTTCGCGACCGGGCGCGCGCCGAACACGCAAGGCCTCGGCCTCGAGAATGCGGGCGTCGCGCTCGACGACAAGGGCGCAGTGGTGGTGGACGCGCACTACCGCAGCTCGGTGCCGTCGATCTACGCAGTGGGCGACGTCTCCACCCGCATGCAGCTCACGCCGGTGGCGCTGGCCGAGGCGATGGTGGTGGTCGATGCCCTGTTCCCCGACCCGAAGCAGCCGCGCGCCAGCCGCCGGTCGGTCGACTACGAGTTCGTGCCGACGGCCGTGTTCACGCACCCCAACGTCGGCACCTGCGGCTACACCGAGGCCGGCGCGCGGCAGAAGTTCGGCGACGTGACGATCTTCTCGAGCGAGTTCAAGGCCTTGCGCCACACCCTCTCGGGCAGCACCGAGCGCACCTTCATGAAGCTCGTGGTCGAGACGAAGACCGACCGCGTGGTCGGGCTGCACATGGTGGGCGCCGACGCCGGCGAGATCGTGCAGGGCTTCGCCGTGGCCATGCGCGCAGGCGCAACCAAAGCCATGTTCGACAGCACCATCGGCATCCACCCGACCGCCGCCGAGGAGTTCGTGACCATGCGGGTGGCCACCTCGCGCTGAGGGCGCATCCCGCCTTGCCATTGAGCGTGCCGGCCCCGAACGGACAGGACAAGGAGCTGACCCATGACAGGTGTTGCAATCGACTTGGGATGGTTTCGGTATTTCAACAGCCTTGACCCGGAACTGCAGATGTTCCAGCGATTCCAGTTCACCTCGCCGGGCGTGCGCAGCAAGGTTCTGGAGCGCGTCTACGCCGACACGGTGTGGCGACGAACTGCGCAGTTCCTGGAGCAAGTCGTCGTCAACGAAGTGCTGTACGTCGACAGACTGGCGGCGCAGACCACAGGGCTCCAGCTTCCCGATGCGCTCAAAGGCATCGTGGTCTACAAGGCGCCCACGCGCGAAGACTATGCTGCGGTGGAGGCCACGGTCACCGAAGAGGTGAGTCTGCTGATGCAACTGTCGCGCGAAGTCCGCGTTCAGCTGCCGGACGACCTGCAGTCGGTGGACGACGAGAACTACCACGATGTCCTGTTCAAAGAACATGCCGGGCTTGGTTTCGCCGATACCACCGATTCATTGCAGCGAGCACTCTTCTACATTGCCTTTTCCGAGCGCCTGGGCGTTGTTCCCTTTCTCAGCGACGGCAAGGTTCGCTGGTATGAGTCGATCGGCGCGGCTGTGACGAAGACCATGCACGAGGTCTTGTCGCAGCGAATCGACGCGATCGTGCTGGGCGAGCTCGATGCAGAGATGGCACGCAGCACAGCGGTGACGGAGGTTCCCTTGCCTCCGGTGGCCGAGTGGATCCTTCGAAAGTCCGTGACGGAAGCCACGTCGCCACTGGAAGCTGCGCTGACGCTGCGCGAAAGTCCGGCTGCGGCGTCCTACCGGAAGCTTCTCGTGGACCTGACCGGCTCAGCGGCCCGCGGCAGGGCCGGCCTGCTGGAACAGGGCAAGGCACTGGCATCGCTGGACGCCGCTGCCAAGGAATGGGGAGCGCATTTCGATCCGGCACTCGGCGTCGGCCGCCGGCAGCGCACGCTGCAACTCGCCAAGCTGCCGGTGATCGGCTGGCTGCTGAAGCTGGCCGAGATGGACAAGGTCAAGGTTCGCGACTGGGTCATCGCCCCGAAGCCGAATCACATCGCTTTCGTGTCGTCCTGGTACCGGACCAAGGGCTGAGCTCGACGCGCCCTCACCGCAGAAGGCTCCTGCACAATTCGGCATGCCCTACATGCCGCCTTTCGCCCCGCCGACCCGCTACACCCACGCCGCCGATGCCCTCGCGCAGGTGCGCAGCATCTACGACAGCGGCCTCGCCCACCTGCGCGACGCCATGCAGCGCTTCGTGGCCGGCGGCGCGCTGCCGGGCCGGATGCGGGCCTGCTACCCGTTCGTGCGGGTTCATACGCACAGCTCGTCGCGCCAGACCGTGGCCGCCAACGCGGGCCTGAGCTACGGCTTCGTGGCCGGGCCGGGTCGCTACGAAACCACGCTCACCCGCCCCGACCTGTTCGCCCGCTACTACGCCGAACAGTTCCGCCTGCTGCTGGAGAACCACCAGGTCGAACTCGAGGTCGGCACCAGCAGCCACCCGATCCCGATCCACTTCTCGTTCGTCGAGAACGACCACATCGAAGGCACGATGAACGCCGAGCGCCGCGCGCTGATGCGCGATGTGTTCGACCTGCCCGACCTGCACGCGATGGACGATGGCATCGCCAACGGCACGCACGAGGTGCGCCAGGGCGAGGCGCAGCCGCTGGCGCTGTTCACGGCGGCACGGGTCGACTACTCGCTGCACCGGCTGCGGCACTACACCGGCACCGCGCCCGAGTGGTTCCAGAACTTCGTGCTGTTCACCAACTACCAGTTCTACATCGACGAGTTCGTGCGACTCGGGCACGAGGCCATGATGGACGAGCACAGCGAGTACATCGCGTTCATCGAGCCGGGCAACGTGGTCACGCGCCGGCGCGGCCTGGCGCCCGAAAAGGCCGGCTTCTTCAGCCACCTGCTGGACGGCAGCCAGGGCACGCCGCCGCCGCGGCTGCCGCAGATGCCGGCCTACCATCTGGTGCGCGAAGACCACAGCGGCATCTCGATGGTCAACATCGGTGTGGGGCCGGCCAATGCCAAGACCATCACCGACCACATCGCCGTGCTGCGCCCGCATGCGTGGATGATGCTCGGCCACTGCGCCGGCCTGCGCCCGAGCCAGGAACTCGGCGACTACGTGCTGGCCCATGCCTACGTGCGCGAGGACCACGTGCTCGACGAGGAACTGCCGCTCTGGGTGCCGATCCCGGCGCTGTCGGAGATCCAGCTCGCGCTGGAGAAGGCCGTGGCCGACGTCACCGGCCTGCAGGGTCCGGCGCTCAAGACCATCATGCGCACCGGCACCGTGGCCAGCACCGACAACCGCAACTGGGAACTGCTGCCGAACAACACGCCGCAGCGCCGCTTCAGCCAGAGCCGCGCGGTCGCGCTCGACATGGAAAGCGCCACCATCGCCGCCAACGGCTTCCGCTTTCGGGTGCCTTACGGCACGCTGCTGTGCGTGAGCGACAAGCCGTTGCATGGCGAAATCAAGCTGCCCGGCATGGCCAACCACTTCTACCGCGAACGCGTCGAACAGCACCTGCGCATCGGCATGGCCGCGATCGACATCCTGCGCAGCGAAGGCGCCAGCCGGCTGCACAGCCGCAAGTTGCGCAGCTTTGCCGAGGTCGCGTTTCAGTAGGCCTTGTCAGGCCCCTTCCGGCCGCTTCACGCATTCCACCAGGCGCGTCTTGCCTGCCTTCTGGTTGCCGCCGGTGATCTTCTTCACCTCGCCCGGCGGGCAGCTGCCGTCGTCCACGTAGACCACTTCGCCCACGCGCAACGCGCCTTTGGCGGGTTCTTCCTTCAGGATCATCGGGGCGGCGCACACGGTCGCCGCAGCGCACAGGGCGAGGACAGGCGCAAACGGGCGGAAGGCGAATGGCATGCTGACTCCTTGAAAGACGATGAGGTGGCTCAGAGGTCCGTTGCGCCCACGTGTGCGCGCAATGCCTCGCAGAAGGCGGGCGACCCGCTGATCGACAACGCGAACACCACGCGTGCGCCGCCATTGTCGGCCTCGTGCACGACCTGCAGATCGGCATCCCATTCGCCCCCGTCGTGCGCAGGTCCGCGCCGGTCCGGAAAAGTCGCATCGGCCCAGGCCAGGAGCTGCGCGATTTCGGCCTCGACCTGCTTCGCCTGCGGCGGTGGCACCGACGCCAACGCGTCGAAGGTGCCGGTGTCGTCGTTGCCTTCGCTGTAGTCGAAATCGAGCCAGCGCAGGGGCATCACGGCTGTTTGCTGGCCGCGGCGGCGCGCAGCTTGTCCTTCTTGCTCGGGCGCTTGCCCTTGATGCCACCGTTGGCGGGCGATTCGATCGCCTGCGACGCCACGGCCACTTCGACGGGTTCGAAGCCTGCAATGCGCTCCCGCGGCACGCTCAGGCCCTGGCGCTTTTCGATCAGGCGGAAATGCGCCTCGCTCTCGGCCGGAATGAAGCTCACGGCCAGCCCGCTCTCGCCCGCACGCCCGGTGCGGCCGATGCGGTGCACGTAGTCGGTCGCGGAGCGCGGCAGGTCGTAGTTCACCACCACGGGCAACTGCGCGATGTCGATGCCGCGAGCGGCCAGGTCGGTGGCCACCACCACCTGCACGCGGCTGGCCTTGAAGTCGGCCACCACCTGGGTGCGCTTGCCCTGGCTCAGCAAGCCATGGAAGGGCTCGGCTTCGATGCCGGCCTTGCGCAACTTGTCGGCCACGATCTCGGCCGCGAACTTGGTGGCGACGAAGGCCAGCACGCGCGTCCATTTCTGTTCCTGCACCAGATGGCGCAGCAACTGCGTGCGCCGGCCGGCATCGACCTCGATCGCGCGCTGCGCGATGTCCGGCTCGGTCGCGTCGGTGGACTCGACCT
>SEGN01000505.1 GCA_004211245.1 Variovorax sp. | reverse complement strand
GGGTCCGTTGCGTCGGGCCTATGGCGGTGCGCCACGCATTGTTTGCGGCGCCGTACTGGAGTTCGGCTTCTGGGTGCTGACCGCGCCGGTGGTGGCCGTGGCCGTGACCACGTTCCTCGTCGGGCTGCCGTTCGGGCGCCGTGTCGGCTGGGCCGCGCAGCAGCGCGACGTCCAGCGCATCGACTGGCAGGTCGCCCTGCGCGGCCTGTGGCTGCAGACGGCCCTTGGCCTCCTGCTGGCGGGCCTGGTGTGGTCACGCACGCCGGGCGCGTTCTGGTTCTGGTCGCCGGTGCTGCTGGGCCTGGTCGGGTCGATCCCGTTCGCCTGGGCGACGGCACATCCGGCGCTCGGGCGCTGGCTGGTGCGCTGTGGCCTGTGCCGGATACCGGAAGAGGCGCCGATGGCCGCGGGGCCGGCGCCGCTGCGCCGCTTTCGCCCCGCCGACGGCGCTCAGTAGCTCTTGTACGGCAGGAACTTCCCCGACAGCACCACGTTCACGCGGTCGCCCTTCGGGTCGGCCTGGCGCTGGATGTCCATGCTGAAGTCGATGGCGCTCATGATGCCGTCGCCGAACTCCTCGTGGATCAGTTCCTTGATGGTGGTGCCGTACACGCTCACCACCTCGTACCAGCGGTAGATCAGCGGGTCGGTCGGCACGGCCGTGGGCAGCGAGCCCTTGTACGGCACGACCTGCAGCCACTTCTGCTCTTCGCTGGTGAGGCCGAAGATCTTGCCGACGACCTTGGCCTGTGCCGCGTCGAAGGTCATCTGGCCCAGGCAGCCGGCCGTGACCCACTCCTTCGACAGGCCGACCTTCTTCGCGATGTCGGCCCACTGCAGGCCCTTGGCCACCTTCGCGGTGATGATTTTTTCGGTGACGTCGTTGCGGTTCATTGCTGTTTGCTCCTGTTGGGATGATGAAGGTCACGAAGCCCTGGCTCTCGTGACGAGGAAGTCGACGATGTGATTTCTCAGCGCGTAGTAGCCGTCGAGGTGGTGCAGCCCGGCACGCGTCCGTTCACGGGGCAGCGGGTTCACCACCGTCTCGGCGATGTTGCCGGCACGCCAGCCGGCCGGCGTCTCCCGGCCATTGCTCATCAGCAGGATGCGGTCGGCCAGCAGGATCGCCTCGTCCACGTCGTGCGTGATCATGAAGACGGTCTGCTGCGTCTGCCGCACGATGCGCATCAGCTCGTCCTGGATGGTGCCGCGCGTGAGCGCGTCGAGTGCCCCGAACGGCTCGTCGAGCAGCAGCATCTTGGGCTGGATCGCGAAGGCACGCGCGATGCCCACGCGCTGCTTCATGCCGCCCGACAGTTGCGACGGCTTCTTGTCGATGGCCGCATCGAGCCCGACCAGCGCCACGAATTGCCCCACCTGTGCATCGACCTGCGCCACGTTCCATTCGGGCCAGCGCGACTGCACGGCAAAAGCGATGTTGCGGCGCACGGTGAGCCACGGCATGAGTGCATGGCTCTGGAACACCACGCCGCGCTCCAGGCTCGGGCCCGCCAGCTCGCGGCCGTCCATGAAGGCATGGCCCGAGGTGGCCGTGTCGAGCCCGGCCAGGATGTTGAGGATGGTCGTCTTGCCGCAGCCCGAGTGGCCGATGATGCAGACGAACTCGCCGCGGTCGAGCGTGAACGACACGTCGGCGAACACGGGCGGCGCCGGTGCGAAGGCTTTCGACAGTTGCTCGATGCGCAGGAAGCCGGCGCCTGCAGCGGCAGCAGGCATAGAAGTCGGCACGGCAGGTGAGTTCATGTCACTCCACATACGTGACTCGGCGCTGCAATGCGGCGAAGGAAAGATCCAGCAGCATCCCCACCACGCCGATCACCAGGATCGCGAAGATCA
>SEGN01000110.1 GCA_004211245.1 Variovorax sp. | reverse complement strand
AAAGACACCCAGAAACTCCAGCGGGCCATCATCGATGGGCTCGAAGACGTCAAGGCGCAGGACATTCAGGTTTTCGACACCGAGCATCTTTCCCCGCTGTTCGAGCGCGTGATCGTCGCGTCGGGCACCTCCAATCGCCAGACGAAGGCGCTGGCGGCCAGCGTGCGCGATGCGGTGCGCGAGGCGGGCTTCGGCAAGCCGCGCATCGAGGGCGAGGACAACGGCGAGTGGATCATCGTGGACTGTGGCGCCGCGGTCGCGCACATCATGCAGCCGGCCATTCGCCAGTACTACCACCTGGAAGAGATCTGGGGCGAGAAGCCGATTCGCCTGAAGCTCGGCGCAGCCAAGCCGGCTGCCGCCGCCAAGACAACCGCCGCCGCAGCGCCCGCTGCGAAGAAGCCCGAACCGACGCTGCGTCGTTCCAGTGCCGCCAAGACCGCCATTCGCGCGGCGGAGCAGGAGGCCAAGGCGGCCAAGGCCCCGGCGCGCAAGTCCCCCGCCAGGAAGACGTCGATGGGCGGCAAGCCCGCTGCCAAGACCGCCGCCCGCAAGACGCCGGTGAAGACCGTGGTGGCAGGCAAGCCTGCCGCAAAGAAGGTGGCGCGCAAGACCCCGGGCTCGTCGCGCAGCAAATGAAGCTGCTGGTGGTCGCGGTCGGGCAACGCATGCCCGACTGGGCGCAGACTGCCTGGGACGACTATGCCAAGCGCTTTCCGCCCGAACTCAAGCTCGAACTGCGTGCGGTCAAGACCGAACCGCGCGGCTCCAAGACCCTCGAAACTCTCTACGCCGCGGAGCGCGAGCGCATCGAGGGTGCCATCGCCAAAGGCATGCGCGTCGTCGCACTCGACGAGCGCGGCACCGCGCTCACCACGAAGGCGCTGGCCGCACGGCTGCAGAGCTGGCAGGGCGAGGGCGACGACGTGGCGCTCGTCATCGGTGGGCCGGACGGGCTCGACCCGGCCTTCAAGGCCACCGCGCACGAGCGCATCCGCCTGTCCGACCTGACCCTTCCGCACGCGATGGCGCGGGTGCTGCTCGTGGAGCAGCTCTACCGGGCCTGGTCGGTCAACGCCGGCCATCCCTACCACCGCGAATGAACGCTCCCTTCATCTACCTTGCATCGCAGAGCCCGCGCCGTGCGCAGTTGCTGGAGCAACTGGGCGTGGCGCACGAACTGCTGCTGGCCGCGCCCGACGAAGATGCCGAAGCGCTGGAGGCCGTCCGGGGTGCCGAGGCGCCGGCCGCCTATGTGCAGCGCGTGACGCTGCTCAAGCTCGACGCTGCCGTGAAGCGCCATGCCCGGCTGAACCTGCTGCCGGCACCGATTCTCTGCGCCGACACCACCGTGGCACTGGGTCGCACCATCCTCGGCAAGCCGCAGGACGCGCGCGATGCGCATCGCATGCTCGCGCTGTTGTCGGGCCGGACGCACCGTGTGCTGACGGCGGTCGCCTTGCAGAACGGCAAGCGGCGCTTCACGGCGCGCAGTGTTTCGCGCGTGACCTTCGCGCCGATGGATCGACGTGCGGTGGCCGACTATGTCGCCGGCGGCGAGCCGCTCGGCAAGGCCGGCGCCTATGCGGTGCAGGGCCGTGCCGCCGCCTTCATCGCGCACATGTCGGGTTCGTATTCGGGCATCATGGGACTTCCGATGTACGAGACAAACGAGCTGCTCAGACGGGCCGGCTTCCGGCGCTGAACGGCACAACAACATGCAGGACATCCTGATCAACTGGTCTCCCCAGGAGACCCGCGTCGCGCTGGTCGAATACGGCTCGGTGCAGGAGCTCCACGTGGAGCGCACGCTGGAGCGCGGGCTGGTCGGCAACGTCTACCTCGGCCGCGTGTCGCGCGTGCTGCCCGGCATGCAGTCGGCCTTCATCGACATCGGGCTGGAGCGCACCGCGTTCCTGCACGTGGCCGATATCGTGGCGCCGTTCACACCGGGTTCGCGGGCCATGACGGCGTCGCCCGAGCGCGACCACCGCGGACACAACGGCGGCGGCGTGGTGCCGATCGAGAAGCAGGTCTTCGAGGGCCAGTCGCTGCTGGTGCAGGTGATCAAGGACCCGATCGGCACCAAGGGCGCAAGGCTGTCGACGCAGATCAGCATCGCCGGGCGGCTGCTGGTGTTCCTGCCGCAGGACAACCACATCGGCGTGTCGCAGAAGATTCCTTCCGACCTGCGCGATGCGCTGCGCGCACGCATGCAGGCGCTGATCGAGGCGGCGGCCGCGGCCGACAGCGGCGGCGTGGTGCCGGCCAGCACCGGCGGCTTCATCCTGCGTACCAATGGCGAGGATTCGAGCGATGCCGAACTGGCCGAGGACATCGCCTACCTGCGCAAGACCTGGTCGCGCATCCGCGAACTGTCCACGCGGCTGCCGGCCATGTCGCTGCTGCACCAGGATCTGAGCCTGCTGCAGCGCGTGTTGCGCGACCTCACGAGCGAAGACACGCAGGCCATTCGCATCGACTCGCGCGAACAGTTCGAAGCGCTGGTCAAGTTCGGCCGCGAATTCATGCCGCAGGCGGTCCACAAGCTGCAACTCTACAAGGGCGAACGGCCGATCTTCGACCTGTGCGCGGTCGACGAGGAAATTGCCAGGGCGCTCGGCCGCCGCGTCGAGCTCAAGTCGGGTGGCTACCTCGTGGTCGACCAGACCGAGGCGCTCACCACGGTCGACGTGAACACCGGCGGCTTCGTCGGTGCGCGCAACTTCGACGACACCATCTTCAAGACCAACCTGGAGGCGGCACAGGCCATCGCCCGCCAGCTTCGCCTGCGCAACCTGGGCGGCATCATCATCGTGGACTTCATCGACATGGTGCGCGACGACCATCGCGAGCAGGTGCTGGCGGAGTTCCGCAAGCAGCTCGCGCGGGATCGGGTCAAGACCACTGCCGGCGGCTTCTCGCAACTCGGGCTGGTCGAGATGACGCGCAAGCGCACGCGCGAGTCGCTTGCCCACATGCTGTGCGAACCCTGCGCCGCCTGCAGCGGGCAGGGCATCGTGAAGACCGCGCGCAGCGTGGCCTACGACGTGCTGCGGGAGATCCTGCGCGAAGCCCGCCAGTTCACGCCGCGCGAGTTCCGGATCGTCTCCTCGCCCCAGGTGATCGAGCTGTTTCTGGACGAAGAGAGCCAGCATCTCGCCGGGCTCAGCGATTTCATCGGCAAGCCCATTTCGCTGCAGGCCGAGCCCGCGATGGGGCAGGGCCAGTACGACATCGTCCTGCTATAGGGTCGGCTCCCGACCCGCCGGCGCGCTGCGCACCGCATTGGTCTGCAGCCGCGCGTACAGCCCGTCGAGCGCCATCAGTTGCGCGTGGCTGCCGAGTTCGGCGACGCGGCCGTGCTCCATCACGACGATGCGGTCTGCATGCTGGATGGTCGAGAGCCGGTGCGCCACGATCAAGGTCGTGCGGCCCTGCATCAGCCGGTTCAGCGCCTCCTGGACCAGACGCTCCGATTCCGTGTCGAGCGCCGAAGTGGCTTCGTCGAGCAAAAGGATCGGTGCGTCCTTGTAGAGCGCGCGGGCAATGGCCAGGCGCTGGCGCTGGCCGCCCGAGAGCTCCACCGCGTTGTGGCCCAGCACGGTGTCGATGCCCTGCGGCAGGCTTTGCACATGCACCGTCAGATTGGCCGCTTCCACGCACGCCGTCACGCGTTCGCGGTCGATGGCGGCGCCCAGCGCCACATTGGCGGCCAGCGTGTCGTTCAGCATCACCACGTCCTGGCTCACCATCGCGAACTGCGCGCGCAGGCTCGTCAGCTTCCACTGGTCGGTCGGGTGGCCGTCGAGCAGCACATTGCCGCCGCTCGGCAGCACGAAGCGTGGCAGCAGGTTGATCAGGGTCGTCTTGCCGGAACCCGAAGGGCCGACGAAGGCAATGACTTCACCCGGTTCGATGACCAAGTTCACGCCATCGAGCGCACGTGCCTCGTCGGCCCCCCGGTAGTTGACGCGCACGTCGCGCAGCTCGATCCGGCCCGCCGCCTTGCCGGCTTCGAAGCCGCCCTGCGACTCGGCACCGACCTCGTCGATCAGTACCAGGCCGCGCTCCAGCGCGGCCAGGCCGCGTGTGATCGGGTTGGCCATGTCGGCGAGGCGCCGGATCGGGGCGATCAGCATCAGCATCGCCGTGATGTAGGCCACGAAGCCACCGACCGTGAGGCCCTGTTCGCCGCTTTGCCAGAGCGCGATCATCACCACCACCGACAGCGCCACGGCGGCCAGCAACTGGGTCAGCGGGGTCATCGCCGCCGACGCGATGGTCGACTTCACGGCCAGCCGGTTCAGGGTCTGGCTCAACTGCTCGAAGCGGTCCATCTGGCCCGTCTCGGCGCCGTGCAGTCGCACCATGCGGTGCGCGAGCACGTTTTCCTCGACCACATAGGCGAGGTCGTCGGTGGCCTTCTGGCCGAGGCGCGTGAGGTGGTAGAGCCGCTTCGACAGCACCTTCATGATCCAGGCCACGCCAGGCACCAGCACGCCGACGATCAGGGTCAACTTCCAGTTGAGGTAGATCAGGTAAGCCAGCAACGCGATCAGCGTGAAGCCGTCGCGCGAAAGTCCGAGCAACGCCTGCACCAGCAGCATTGCGCCGGTCTGCACCTCGTACACCACGGTGTTCGACAGCGCACTGGCCGATTGGCGCGAGAACAGGGCGAGTTCCGCCGCAAGCAGCCGCTCGAACAGCACGCGCCGCAGCCGCTGCATGCCTTCGTTCGCGATCCGCGCAAGCGCGTACTGCGACACGAACTGGGCGAGTCCGCGCACCGCAAACAAAAGGATGATGGCTGCCGGCACGATCCAGAGTTCGAGCTGGCCACGGGTGAAGCCGCGGTCCAGCAGCGGCTTGAGCATGGCCGGCATCAGCGGCTCGGTCAGGGCCGCGATCATGGCGGTGACGATGCCGAGCGTCCACCACTGGCGCGAGCCGCCGAACCAGGTCATGAGCCTTGCCAGCCGGCGCATGAGAGGAGGGCGCACGGTTGCGTCGGCGGGGGAAGGCTGCATGGCGGCGGATTCTACGGGCGGCCCTGCGCGGCCGAAGGCGTACACAGTTTGTGACGTTGCCGGCAGCGCAGTGTGTACCATGTAGCCTCGTTACGCCCGGGACAGAAACTTTCTTCCCGGAAACATCTCCGAATTGCATGAACAAGCCGTTGCCCGTTTCCCTTCCAACTCCTTCTTCATCGTTTTTCGCCCGTCGCGGCCTCGTCGCGGCTCTTGCTGCCTCCCCCATCGTTCCTTCGCTGGCCCAGTTCCGGGTCGAGGTGTCGGGCGTGGGGTTGACGCAGCTGCCGATTGCGCTCGTGCCGTTCAAGGGCCAGGACGCCTCGCCGCAGAAGATCTCCGAGATCGTGAAGGCCGACCTGGAGCGCAGCGGCCAGTTCCGCGGTGTGGATGCATCGGGTCAGGCGCTCGATGAGACCTCTCGGCCCGACCTGACGGTGTGGCGCCAGCGCACCGCCGATTCGGTGGTGGCCGGCAGCGTCACCAGGCTGGCCGACGGCCGCTTCGATGTTCGCTTCCGCCTGTGGGACGTGGTGCGCGGGCAGGACCTCGGTGGCCAGAGTTACACCGTGCCGCAGGGCGACCTGCGTCTTGCATCGCACCGCATTGCCGACTTCGTCTACGAGAAGCTCACGGGCGAGAAGGGCATCTTCTCGACGCGCATCGCCTACGTGACCAAGGCCGGCACACGCTACAACCTGTGGGTGGCCGATGCCGACGGCGAAAACGCGCAGGCTGCGCTGGCCAGCCCCGAACCCATCATCTCGCCGGTGTGGTCGTCGAACGGTTCGCAGCTGGCCTACGTGTCCTTCGAGTCGCGCAAGCCGGTGGTCTACGTGCACAACGTGGCGAGCGGGCAGCGCCGCCTGCTGGCCAACTTCCGCGGGTCCAACAGCGCACCTGCCTGGGCGCCGGACGGCAACTCGCTGGCCGTCACGCTCAGCCGCGATGGCGGTTCGCAGCTCTACACCATCGCTGCCGGCGGCGGCGAGCCGCGCCGCCTGACCCAGAGCAACAGCATTGACACAGAGCCCGTGTTCTCGGCCGACGGCGGCACGATCTATTTCGTGAGCGACCGTGGCGGCGCACCCCAGATCTACAAGATGGGTGCGAGCGGCGGTTCGCCGACCCGCGTGACCTTCACGGGCACCTACAACATTTCGCCGTCAGTCAGCGGAGATGGCCGGTGGTTGGCCTACATCTCGCGGGTCGGCGGTGCGTTCAAACTCCACGTGATGGAGTTGGCCAGCGGCAATGTGACGGCGATCACCGATACCAGTGCCGATGAGAATCCAAGTTTTGCGCCGAACAGCAAGCTGATCGTCTACGCGACGCAACTGCAAGGCAGGGAAGCGCTGATGACGACCACGCTCGATGGAAAAATCAAGGCACGGCTGGCGGGGCAGGCAGGCGACATACGAGAACCGGACTGGGGTCCGTTTCAAAAGCAATGATTAACTTGAGGAGTCCGAAATGTTGAAACGTACGATTTATTCGCTGGCCATCGTGGCCCTGATCGCAGGCTGCTCGTCCAGCACCAAGCTGAACGACACGCCCGTTACCGACGGTCGCGCTGGCGGTACGGGGCAGGGCACGCAAAGCGGCGTGGCGCCCGTCACCATCGACCAGAACGCGCTGAACGCGCAAGGCCCGGTCGGCGTGGCGCGAATCGTGTATTTCGACTACGACAGCTACACCGTGAAGCCCGAGTTCCAGTCGCTGATCGATGCTCACGCCCGCTTCCTCAAAGCCAGCCCGCAACGTCGCGTTTCCATCGAAGGCCACACCGACGAGCGCGGCGGCCGCGAATACAACCTGGCACTGGGCCAGAAGCGTTCGGAAGCCGTACGCCGCGCCCTCGCGCTGCTCGGCGTCGGCGATGCCCAGGTCGAGGCTGTGAGCTTCGGCAAGGAAAAGCCGGCTGCGCAAGGCGGCGGCGAAGCAGCCTGGGCGCAAAACCGTCGCGCCGAAATCTTCTACCGTTGATGATGGCTGGCTTCAGTTTGCGGCGGGCAGCGCTGGCTGCCGCCCTGCTGTGTGCCTCGCTCGGTGCCAACGCAGCCTTGTTCGAGGACGACGAGGCGAGACGCGCCATTCTCGATCTGCGCCAGCGCGTCGAAGCGATGCGCGTGCAGTCGGAAGCCGCCGCCCAGCGTGCCGGCGAGCAGAACGCGCGCACCGTGCTCGAACTGCAGGCGCAGATCGAAGCGTTGCGCGGGGATCTGCAACGAATGACCGGGCAGAACGAGCAACTCGCCAAGACGGTCTCCGACCTTCAGCAGCGCCAGGTTGCCGTGGACGATCGGCTCAAGAAATCCGAGCCTGCACAGGTCACGGTGGACGGGCGGGAGTTCACCGCCGACCCCCGCGAGAAATCGGACTTCGACACCGCCCTCGGCGTGTTCCGTTCGGGCCAGTTCGCGCAAGCGCAGACGGCGTTTGCCGATTTCGTCAAGCGCTACCCGCAGAGCGGCTACAACCCCTCGGCCCTGTTCTGGCTCGGCAACGCGCAATACGCCACGCGCAACTACAACGAGGCCATCGCCAATTTCAGGTCGATGCTCTCGCTGGCACCCGACCATGTGAAGGCGCCTGAAGCGGTGCTCTCCATAGCAAATTGCCAGATCGAGCTCAAGGACACCCGCGCGGCGCGACGGACCCTGGAAGACCTCGCCAAGGCCTATCCGCAGTCGGAAGCCGCACAGGCCGGCCGCGAACGTCTTTCGCGACTGCGTTGATCGGGCGCTGCCGTGAACGCCGTTGCGCCACCGGCGCTCGTTGCTGACGAGGTGACGGCCCGGCGTTTCGGCGGGCTGGAGCGGCTTTATGGCGTGACGGGCGCGGCCCGCATCCGGCATGCGCACGTGCTCGTCGTTGGCATCGGCGGCGTAGGCTCATGGGCCGTCGAGGCGCTCGCCCGCAGCGGGGTCGGTCGGCTCACGCTGGTCGACATGGACCACGTTGCCGAGTCCAACATCAACCGCCAGATCCACGCGCTGGACGACACACTCGGCCAGGCCAAGGTCGAGGCCATGGCCCAGCGCATTGCGCACATCAACCCCGAATGCCGCGTCCTGTCCATCGATGAATTTGTCGAGCCCGGCAACTGGCTTGCGTTGCTGCAGCGCGCGGCCGACGCGCACGGGCCCGTCACTGCGGTGCTCGATGCCTGCGATGCGGCCCCGGCCAAGCTGGCGATGGCCGTGTGGGCGCGCGAGGGCGCGCACCGGTTCGTCACCGTGGGTGCGGCTGGCGGCAAACGCCTTGCACACCAGGTGGAGATCGAAGATCTCTCGCTGGCCACCCACGACCCTTTGCTGGCCCAGATGCGAAACCGCCTGCGCAAGCTGCACGGCGCGCCACGCGAAGGCAAGAAGATCGGCGTGACGGCTGTGTTCAGCCGCGAGCCGGTGGCGCCGCCGGACGCGTCGTGTGCAATGGACGAGGGGGACGGCAGCCTCAACTGCCACGGCTATGGCTCGGTGGTGACCGTCACGGCCACGTTCGGCCAATGCGCTGCGGGGTGGCTGCTCGATCAGATCGCGCGCGACGGCAAGCTATAATCGTCGGCTTTGCCGGGCCGGCTTTGCCGGGCCAGTCGCTCGGCAAGATGAAATCAGAGTGGGACGTTAGCTCAGTTGGTAGAGCAGCGGACTTTTAATCCGTTGGTCACAAGTTCGAATCTTGTACGTCCTACCACCAAACCCTGTGGTTATTGATTGGCCCGCTATCATTAAGATAGCAGGCCATTTTTGTTTCTGGCCCGTTGCCAGACTGTTGCCAGAATGCAATCGCTACGCAGCCAGCGTAGGGAACTGCGCAGTCGATCCCCATTCGGCCCACGGCCGCGAACGATCGGCGCTTACCGGGCTCGAATCAGCGTCTTCCTCGACGCTCGCCGGATAAGCCGCTGTATCGCAGGATCGGCCCGCGCCTCGGTCGCGCGAACGTGCAATGCGTGCGCCGGGTTATCGCTTAGCTCGTTCTTCTCGAGAAGCCGCAACATCTCCCCGCAGAGCGCTTTGAAGCGGCTCCTTGCAGCTGCTGAGGTGCTCCACGGCACTTGATGCTCCTCGAGATAGTTGAATGCTCTCGCGCAGCCTGTGCAGCCGTCGAGGGCGAACTTCCGGGTCAGTTCGCGATGCTCATCCATGGGCGACCTCCGCATAGAAGTTGGCGAAGGCAGCGACCAGCGAACTCATGAAGAGCACGCAGGCATCTTGCCCACGGGTGACGTGATACTTCGTCCAGGCTGTCGCAGGGACATCGCTGCAGCGGGGCTTCGTCGTCGAGGCCCAGAGCTGCACGTCACCGCGACTCTGAACGATGGCGAAGCGAGCCTCTTCTTCCGCTCGAAAGCGCTCGTGCAGTTCAGGGGGGAGGCGTGTTGGTGCGATCAGCCATGCTGAGCCCCAGCCAGCAGGGACGCGAGCAGCGTCGTAGCTTGCTCCAGCTCCCAGGCCAGGTCTGCTGTCAGATCCAAGACCTCCTCGCCGTACATAGGTTCTCCCTCAAAGCCTTGAAGGACACGCAGCAGCCCGGCAATTCTGCAGGCATGCTTGGCGGCGAAATCCGCAACATACCCATCATTTTCAAACACGATGTCGTGCCTGTTGTTTGATCCAATCTGAAGACGTTGCGGTGTAGAGGTGCTCGCGCTGGAGCCCCCATGCGAGGCGATAATTTTGGTAGCCATGATTCACTCTCAAACAGTGGTTGATGGTCAGAGCCCGCGTCGGATTGCCGTCCTTCGTGGGCTCGCCTTTTTTTGCCTCAGCAGTGCGGTTCCCAGCGGGCACCGCACTCGCCCTGAGGCGCGGCGTCATTCCTTCGGTAGCTTCGCCTTGTCGATGCGATCGCGCACCCAAGGTGGCCCGCCAAGACGGACCAGTTTTTCGCGCTGCGCTTTGGTCAGCCTCAGAGAGATCGGTTGCGTATCAGCACCTTCCTCAATTGCAGGGCGGCCGGGTCTCTTTTTGGCGGCAGTAGTAGGGTTCGGCATAGATCGTAATGTAGTTGTTTATTACGAACGACACAAGCGTTTTGTAGTCGTAAACTATGCTTCTCAACTTTGGAGCATGCGATGGCAGAAAAGAACAGCGTGGAGGCCGTTAAGGAAGCGCTGGGGAAGCCGGTCCTGATGGAGTTCTCTGAGGCGACCGCGAAGATTCGGCTGAATCTGATGATCGCCGCGCTGATAACCATCGCGGTCGTCATGCTGGATGTGAAGGTTTCGCCGACCAATACTTTGCTCGGCGTGACGTTCGAAGGGCTGACAACTCAGAACCTGAAGACAGGTTTTTTGCTGGTGAACGTGTACATGTTCATCCATTTTTTTTGGTGCGCAGCGGACAGCGTGCAAGAGTGGAGACTTCGGATCACTGGAACCAAAGTGGCCTTTCTTACTGGCGCCGCTTGGGGAACTGAAGGTACTGACCACCCAGCCGATCCGAGACAATCGACTCTCTACAACTGGTGGCTCGATCAAACGCGCCGATTCAAAGATATTGACGGCGCGATCGTGAGAATGAAAGACGCGATTGACGCTCTGGCTGCTGCCGTCAGTCCTCCATCGGGGCCCATCGCACCGGAGCTATTTGCAGTCTCGCAGCTTCACTCGATCAAGTCGGATATGCAAACTCTCGGACAGCAACTCGACGCCGTCCGCACAACTATCGAGAGCAAGCGCATACCGGTATCGCTCGAGCGCTTTGACGCGGCCTTCTCACTCTTTCTCCGGAGCCAAAATTTGCGCTGGCTCGTTGTTGAGGCCGGCTTTCCGTTATTGCTCGGCGTATGTAGCATTTTCCTGCTCTGCAGAGAGCGGTTCTTGTAGTTCGACGCCAATCAGGGCGGCAGCAGGATGCAATCCCACTCTTGCACCACCCACGCTCCTTTCGGCGTGATCTCCCAGCCCATGAAGCGGATCTCGTTGTCGAAGACGTTGGTCAGCCGAGGCTCGAACAGTCCAGGCCGGGCCAGCTCGCAGTCTGTGAGCTGCAGGCACAGACCTGGCGGTCGTGGTGCTACTTTCGGACGGTCAGAGATTGCCGGTCAGGCCCTCGGTCTTCCTGTAGCGGGCGATTCACGACCCGTTCGTGCGGCGAAATTGGATCCTGACTCTCATACTGTATGAATGTACAGCATTCCTGTGTTTTGTAAACTGCCTCAAAACTCTTTCATTGATTTTTGAAGGTTGTGGTAACCTCTGTTTCTTATTAACAAGGTTAGGAGAAGATGATGACAATGATCACAATCAACTTGGACGACGCAGTTTTGGCTACTCACCTTGCGCTTATTGGCGACGGAACGTTCGAGCAGCATCTGAACGCCTACTTGGCGAACGTTGGCAACTCGGGTTCACATGCCGACGAAATCGAGCCCCAGGATGTTGCGGCGGTGCCTGGAGGGCAGATCTACTGGCTGAAGGCCGTAGAGATTGCAGTCGCCCGCATGGCTGATATGCCCGTCGAGCAGCGATTCACAATTCAGGACCTCTTTACCGCTGAAGAGTGGTCTCGGGTCCAGTCGCCGAAGTGGGTGGGGCGTCGATTCGGATCTGACGTTGAGAAAGCAGGTATCGCGAAGCGAGTCAGCACGACTCCTACTAACAAGGCCATCTATCAGCGCACGGCGTAAGGCATGGCGCTCCTTCGGCCGAGGCCGTTGCGGGCGCATGTCATATGGGACGCTTCTATGCTTTAGACGCAATGGAATTGCTCACCGCTCTCGCAATCTCGTACCCGAAGTTGTTCATTGCGTGCTGCCGAGCGCTCTTGTCGGTTGCCGTGCTGTTCGGCCTCTTGGGGTTGCGGCTTGACCGGATAGGGCACAGGATCGAGCGGGTGTCGAATCGGGCCGGGATCGCTCCACCAGACCTCATGGCTGCGTTCCCGTGGTGGCTGCGGATGTTCGTGCCGGAGAGTTTCGGCGGCTGGGTTTACCTGGGTACTTGGGTTTGCTTGGGCGTCTGCATGATCCAGCTTGGCAAGTGGGGCAAGAAGTTCGGGCAATAAAAAAGCCCGCCTAAGCGGGCCATCTACCAAGTTCTCGGATCACGCTGCCGCAAGGTCTCGAATGAGTTCAGCCACCGGCCGCGCCGGCTGCTGGACCGGGGCTGTCTTCGTTGGCTGCGACTGGCGTTGCCGTTCCTGGCTCTGCCGTGCCAGGCTCGCCGAGTGCGTGGATGCTTGTCGGATCGCTCGCTGGAGGGTGTCCGGGGTCTGATGCGTTCTCATGAGTTGCTCCTGGTGCTGCTGCGGTGGTGATGAACGTGACAACGGGAGTACGGCTGTCGATGCTGCTCTGCATTTGGGCGTGCAGCGCGTCAGACAATTGCGATACTACACCTTCGGGTCGCTCGACTTTTAAGAACAGCTTTCTGGCTTCCTTGCGATCGATAACAAAGCCGTGGGACGGATATTTGGTAACGAGATCGACCAGCCCATCCTGTCGCAAGTTATTGCTCGACTCGTTGAGTCGTGTGCCGTACGCGAATGCGATCTCCATCGCGCGCTGCATTTCCGCGAGACGCATCGGGTCGATCTGCGCAAAGATGGGCTCGAACAATCCTGCGGTCAACCTCACAGAAATGTCGGCGGCGACCTTCGTTGAGATCTGCGCGTCGCGAGTCAGTTCCAGCAGGTACGAACGGAATGCTCCCATCGCGCTCTGCTGCAAGTTGTTGACGGCTTGCGTGATGTCAAGGCCTGAGTTGGTGCCGATCAGCTCGTCGCTTTTCTTGACTTGGATGTCAAGCGGCCCGAGTTCGCTCATATCAGCCATGTAGACAGTGGCAGCGCCGATAGCCACAAGCGTGCCTGCGCTCTTGCAGTACCGAGGCACCAGCACATCGAATTTTCCGTACGCATGCTGAAGCGCCCGGGCAATCCGAAATCCAGCGTGGGGATCGCCTCCGGGCGTTCCAAGAACGAGCAGCGCATTCGATCCAGTCTTGCGCTTGAGCTGGTCGCAAATCAGCGCATAGCCGGAGATATTAATTTCACCGGCGTAGCTGTAAATGTCTAAATCCACCATGCCACCATTCTTGTCTTGAAATATCTCGCAACACAATACGGGTAAGCCACTTTTAAGCACAAAACAAGCCTGAAAAAGTGGCCATTTGCTCGGCTACCAGAGCTTCGCTCACGAGTCGCGCCGCTGCCAAGCGCCGATTTGGTCCGCGAGTGCCCTGCCATTTTGCGCCGCCGACTTCCGAGTCTCGCCCTGCTGCGGGTGGTAGTGCACGACCAGGCTGGAGCCGACGCGTTGCGGTGCTGCGGCGGCCTTCACGTCGCCGCTTTGGTCGCCCATCATCAGGTACTGCTTGCCGGCGACTGCCAGCAGCTCCGCCCCGCGCTCGTTGACTTCGTACATGCCGCCCGCGGACACAGGCCCGCCGATCGCGCGTCCGCCAAGGCCAGCGATGAACGCGCCGAGCACGTCGGTGCCAGCGCCGGCCGATGACGCGCCAGAGGCCCCGCCAATCACGCCGCTGAGCCAAGTTGCGGGCGGGCCGGTGATCTGCTGCTTGATGGCGATGCGCGCGATGTCCGCAATGATGCTGTTCGCGAGATCCTTGAAGCTGCCTTTGCCGGTGGTGGCGAACCCTCACGGTGTTGCCGCCACGCGTGACGACGTGTTGCGCGGCATTTGCGCCGCGCGGGAGTGGTTCGAAGCCCACGAACCGAGCAGCCCGGTGGCCGTGTTGCTCAAGCAGGCCGAGCGCATGGTGGGCAAGCGCTTCTCGCAGGTGGCAGGCTCCATTCCGATCGATCTGCTGCAAAAGTGGGAAGCCGAGCAGGATGCCGTCGCGGCGGAGGGCGGGCAGTCATGAATCCCGAGTTTGTTTACACAGCCTGCCTGGCGCTCGGCCTGATCGGGACGGCGTTCGGTGCTTGGTTGCTGGCGCGGCCGCTGCGCGCGCAGCTGGTGGCGCAACAGCAGGCCTTGCAGGCAGCGCTGCAAGCATCCTTGGGCGCGCAAACGGAGGCGCAGGTGCAGCTTCAGACGCAGTTCCAAACACTCCAAAAAGAATGGCAGGAGGCCATTGCTGCGTTGTCCATCGCGCCTGCAGTCGCGCCATCAGCGCCTGCACTGCCGATGGCTGTGTCCTCGCCGCCAGCGGACGTCGGGCACCTGCTGGAGCCCTTGCAAGTGCAGACGGCCGCGCTGTTCGAGGCGCACAGGCAATCACTGGAACAATTTCTCGGTGAAATGCTGAGGCGAACCACGGAGCAAGCACTGCAGAAGGCCGATCAGACGCTCCAGCAAAGCCTGCAGCGGGTGCCGCAACTGGTGCAGCGAGCGATCCAGGTCGAACTCGAATTCCAGGCCCAGCAGCAGGCCGACCGCGATCGGGTCAGGACGCATGACCAGCAGGCTTGGCAAGCCGGCCATGACGCCCGCCGTGCCGACGACTTGCGCACACTGCTGCATGCTTTGACGACGCTGCCGGAACCGGCTGCATCGTCGCAGCCATCGCAAAGAATATCAGTGCCGGCACCGGGCGCCACACCCCCTTCGCCGCCGCCGCCGCCATCGGCCCGCCCGCCCGAACTCATGCACACCCCCTTGCCACGGCCTGAGCCCGTCCAGGTGCCCGACGTGATGGAGCGCGAACTCACAGACGAGGAGCTCGATGCCTTGCCGCCGGAGTTGCCGGCGGAAACCAGGCCGCGCAAGCGGATATTGCCTGCGCCCAAAAAGCCGACTTTGAATCGTTTGTGAGCGAGGCACGCTGACGATCGCGCCTGCCTGAACGAGTGTTCCTTTCGACCACGACTCCAATCGGCGCCGCGTCATGCCGGCCGCGACACGGCCACAAGGCTCAGGCGGTGTTTCCGCCACTGCGCAAGGTGACGGCGTCTTTCGCGCTTGATGCGTGGTTGGAAACCAGCCCGACTGCACTGGCGCGCAGCAACTCCGCGCGCAGGGCCGCTTCGAGTTGACGACG
>SEGN01000504.1 GCA_004211245.1 Variovorax sp. | reverse complement strand
ACGATGGTGCCGGCGGGCGCTGCATTCAGCGCGGCCAGCATGCCGTCGAAGTCCACGCCCCGCTTCGCGGCGTCGTAGTACGGGTAGCTCTCGACCGGGAAGCCGGCCTGAGTGAACAGGGCGCGGTGGTTCTCCCAGCTCGGGTCGCTGATGAGCACGGTGGCATTCGGGTTGAGCTTCTTCAGGAAGTCCGCGCCCACCTTCAGGCCCCCGGTGCCGCCGATGGCCTGGATGGTCGCGACGCGGCCGGACCGGACCGGCTCGCTGTCGGGGCCGAAGACCAGTCCCTTGACGGCGCTGTCGTAGGCGGCGATGCCGTCGATCGGCAGGTAGCCGCGTGCGCTCGGCGCTTTCATCATGTCTTCTTCGGCGGCCTGCACGCAGGCCAGCAGGGGCAGCTTGCCGTTGTCGTCGTAGTAGACGCCGACGCCGAGGTTGACCTTCTTTGGATGGGTGTCGGCTGCAAATTGTTCGTTGAGGCCGAGGATCGGGTCGCGCGGTGCCATTTCGACCGCGGTGAACATAGACATGGAGAAAGTCCTTTGGGATGAAAGCTGCGCGTGCAACCGGACAAGGGCTTAAGCTTTCCGGTTGCCTTGAATTTTACCGGCGCCACCGCCACCTGGATCGAACAGCCATGCCAGAGATCTCCGAAGCCATCACAGACCCGCACGACCCGGCCGCGGTCGGGCCCGTCAAACCGGGCGAATTCATCCGCTTCCCCAACTCGCCGTTCGAGCTGTTCCAGCCCTATCCGCCGGCGGGCGACCAGCCCAATGCGATCGACGGCCTGGTCGAAGGCGTCGAGAACGGGGAGGTGTTCCAGACCCTGCTCGGCGTGACGGGCTCGGGCAAGACCTTCACCATGGCCAACGTGATCGCGCGGCTGGGCCGGCCGGCGATCGTGTTCGCGCCCAACAAGACGCTGGCGGCGCAGCTCTACAGCGAGTTCCGCGAGTTCTTCCCGAAGAACGCGGTCGAGTATTTCGTGAGCTACTACGACTACTACCAGCCCGAGGCCTATGTGCCGCAGCGCGACCTCTTCATCGAGAAGGACAGCTCGATCAACGAGCACATCGAGCAGATGCGCCTGTCGGCCACCAAGAGCGTGCTGGAGCGGCGCGACACGGTGATCGTCGCCACGGTGAGCGCCATCTACGGCATCGGCACGCCGGAGGACTACACGCAGATGCGCTTCATCATGCGCGTGGGCGACAAGATCGGACAGCGCGACGTGATCGGTCGGCTGATCCGCATGCAGTACACGCGCAACGAGCAGGATTTCGCGCGCGGCACGTTCCGCGTGCGCGGCGACACGATCGACGTGTTCCCGGCCGAGCACAGCGAGCTCGCGATCCGCATCGAGCTGTTCGACGACGAGATCGAGTCGCTGCAGTTGTTCGACCCGCTCACGGGGCGCATCCGCCAGAAGATCCCGCGCTTCACGGTCTACCCGTCGAGCCACTATGTCACGCCGCGCGACAAGGTCATGACCGCGGTGGAAACCATCAAGCTCGAACTGGCCGACCGGCTCAAGGAGTTCGTCGGCCAGGGCAAGCTGGTGGAAGCGCAGCGGCTGGAGCAGCGCACGCGCTTTGACCTCGAGATGCTGGCCGAGATCGGCCACTGCAAGGGCATCGAGAACTACACGCGCCACCTGTCGGGCGCTGCGCCGGGCGACCCGCCGGCCACGCTGACCGACTACCTGCCGAAGGACGCGCTGATGTTCCTCGACGAGAGCCATCAGATGATCGGCCAGCTCGGCGGCATGTACAACGGCGACCGGGCGCGCAAGGTCACGCTGGTCGACTACGGTTTTCGCCTGCCGAGCGCGCTCGACAACCGGCCGCTCAAGTTCGAGGAGTTCGA
>SEGN01000109.1 GCA_004211245.1 Variovorax sp. | reverse complement strand
AAACTGTACGTGGGCAATCTGTCCTACTCGATTCGCGACAATGATCTGGAACAGGCCTTCGGCCAGTACGGTGCTGTGAGCAGCGCCAAGGTCATGATGGAGCGCGACACCGGCCGTTCCAAGGGTTTCGGCTTTGTCGAAATGGGCACCGACGCGGAAGCGCTGGCAGCCATCGAAGGCATGAACGGCCACGCACTCGACGGTCGCAGCCTCACGGTGAACGAAGCCCGTCCGATGGAACCCCGTCCGGCCGGCGGCGGCTTCGGCGGTGGCCGCAGCGGCGGTGGCGGCTACAACGGCGGCGGCGGCAATGCCGGCGGCGGCCGCAGCGGTGGTGGCGGTTACGGCGGTGGCGGCAACAGCCGCGGCGGCTACTGAGCACACCCTGCTCTGAATGAAAAAGGCTCCTTCGGGAGCCTTTTTTGCGTTCGCGGCGTTTTGTTGGATTTCAGGCGGAAAGCCGCCCCAGCCACTCGCCGAGCGTGGCGTTCACCGTCACGGGTTTTTCCATCGTCAGCATGTGGCCGCAATCGGCAACCCAGAACAGTTCGGCGTGCGGCACCAGTGCTGCGATCTCGCGCGAGCAATCGGGCGGCGTGAGCCGGTCGGTATCCCCGCACATCACGAGCACAGGGCAGCGCAAGCCGGGCAACTGCTCGCGAGCGTCCGGACGCTGCATCAGGGCGCGGTTCTGGCGAATCAGCTGATCGCCGCCGGCGTCGAGCATCATCTGAAGGTACGCGTCGACCAACTGCGCGTCAGCGGCCTGCGCAGGGTGGAACGCGAACGCCACGTTCGGTTCGATCACGCCGCGCACGTCGCCACGTGCGAAGAGTTCGATGGCGGCCTCCCGCAGTGCGCGCATGTCGGGCGTTTCCGGGCGCGGATTGGTGCCGAGCAGGGCGAGGCCTTCGATGCGGTGGGGGGCCTGGCGCGCCGCTTCCATCGCGATCATGCCGCCCATCGACGCGCCGCAGAGCACCAGCGGCCCGTCGTGCTCGTGCAGCACGGCGGCCGCCATGGCTTCGATGGTGGCATGGCGCATGTGCGCATCGCTCACGGTGGGCGCGAGGCTCGACGGCAGTACCGGCCATTGCGCCTGCCAGAGGCGTTCGTCGCAGGCAAGGCCGGGAAGCAAAACGAGTTGGGGCATGGCGACCGATTCTGGCATTGCGCCGCTGGCTCGACATTGCGCGATGGGACAATGCTGGCACGACCATGCCCACTGCCACCGACCTGATCCTGATTCGCCACGGCGAGACCGACTGGAACCGCGAACTGCGCTTTCAGGGGCACATCGACGTACCCCTCAACGACATGGGCCACGAGCAGGCGCGCCGCCTCGGCCTGCGCCTGGCTGGCGAGCCGGTACAGCATGTGGTGAGCAGCGACCTGATGCGAACGCAGCAGACCGCAACGCCGGCGGCGCAGCAGCTTCGCCTGCCGATCGTCACGACCGTGGGCCTGCGCGAACAGCATTTCGGCGTTGCCGAGGGCCTGCGCGCGGAGGAGATCCAGTTGCAGCATCCGCGTGCCTGGGAAGACTGGCTGCTGTTCCGCGAAGACCATCCGGCCATGCCCGAAGGCGAATCGCCGCGCGAGTTCCATGCCCGCATCCTCGAAGCGCTCGCACGCATTGCCACCCAGCATGCAGGCCGCAACGTGCTGGTGGTGACACACGGCGGCGTGCTCGACATGGTGTGGCGCACGGCACAGGGCCTGAGCCTCAGCGGCCCACGCCAGAGCGACATCCCGAACGCCGGGTTCAACCGCATCCGCATCGCCGATGCCGCCGAGCCGGCCCGAATCCAGATTCTGGAATGGGCCGACACCACCCATCTTGCGGATCTGCCGCCGCAACCGACCTACGACCAGAAGCGGCACCTCGCGCGCTGAATGCGCCGGGTGTTCAGCGGCGCGGTGCGGCGGTCAGCACCGCTTCCCGCAGCGCGCCGCGCACGACCTCGGGCCGCTCCATCGGCAGGAAATGAGTGGTCTGCGGCACGGTCTCGAGACGCACGCGCGAATGGCCACCCCAGGATTCACTGTCCGGCCCGAGGACGCAGGTGGATTCGTATTCGGCACGCAGGATCCGCACGGCCCCTCGTGGCTGACGCAGCGCCGGCAATGCGTCCAGCCGGTAGGTGGTCACGAAGTTGGCGGCTTCCCAGGCCGGGGCGCAGCTGAGCGTGAACGCGCCATCGGGCGATGGCTTGAGTCCGTCGACCAGGTAGTCCTCGATCATCGCGTCGGGCCAGGTCTTGAATGCTCCGCGGCCGCGGTAGCTTTCGAGCGCAGCCGCGCGGCTGGCGAACGAGGCGTTGCGCCGTGTGGCGCCCCGCACCAGGGGCGACGCAGTCATCGTGGCCTCATCCGGCCGGTCTTCAGGCAGCCGCAGGACGGGGTCGAACAGCACGACCCCCGGCACGGCCTCCGCGGGCATGCGCGGCAGCGCCAACAGGATCGCCGTGCCGCCCATCGAATGGCCGGCCAGCACGCGTGGCGTCTCGCCCAGCGCGTCGAGGAGCGCCAGCAGGTCGTCGGCATAGCGCCGCCAGGAATGGCCTTGCGGTTCGGCTTCCAATTCGCTGCGGCCGTGACCCCGCTGGTCGATTGCCAGGATGCGCAGGCCCGTGCCGAGCGGTTCGAAGATCTGCCGGTAGGTCATTGCGTTGAAGCCGTTCGCATGCAGAAACACGACGTCGAGCGGCCGCTCGGGCGGCCCGAACTCGATGCCGGCCATGCGTCCTGCGCCGGCGGCGCTCTGAAGCTCAAGGGTGCGGCGGCGCGGTGCGCCGGGGACGAAGGTGGCCATCAGCGCAGTGTCGCATCCGTGGCGGCGGCCAGTTCGGGCAGCGCGAGTGCGCGGTACACGGCAGCCGCCTGCCGCCGCAAGCGCAACGACTCCGGCTGTCCATTGAGTTGCTGCTGCAGCACGCCCTGCGCGCCGGTCAGCGTGGTCTCGGTGCCGCGGCGAACCAGGGCATCGAGGTAGACCTGCTCGAACAGGTCGCGTTGTGCATGGCTGCCGCCAATCTCGATCAGGCGGGGCATGGCCTGGCCGAGGCCGTCGATGGCACCGGCATGGTCGCCGCGCGCATGGGCGAGCAGGCCGTGGGCCGCCGGCACGCAGACGCGCTCCCAGGCGGCGCGTGTCGAGGCAGGCGCCCGGGGGGCGAAGTCCTCGATGTTGCGCAGCAGCGTGTCGGCTTCCGGCCGGCCGGCGCGGGCCAGGCCGTAGAGGTACTGCAAATCGAGGAAGGGGAGCACGTGATCGTCGAGCCGCCGCGCCAGGTGATCGGCCAGATCCTGCCAGCGCGGGCCGACATCGATGCCCGCGAGTTCGAAGCGCGCCAGCAGCGATGCGGCGCCGATCTGGTCCTGCGAGTAGTCCTTGACCACGCCCCAGACCTCGCGGTCGTACACGGCAAGCGCCTCGGCCTCGCGCCCCAGGTCGATCAGGAACAGCGCGACATGCCACCAGTTGTGCGTGACCATGAAAGAGTTCAGGCCCGTCCAGGTTTCGCTCAAGGTCGCGCGGGAACTCGATCGCCTGTTCGTGGTGCAGCCGAATCGCCTGGTCGATGTCGCCCGCGATCCAGGCGGCCACTGCCGCGATGAAGCGGCCCTCGCGCCGTGTGGCGTGCGTCGCGCCCGCTTGCGCGCGGGCGATGAAGGGCCTTGCGTTCGTGACCGCATCGCGCGACTCGGCAAACATGTGGAGTGCGGCGCAATACGCCTGGACCAGCGGACTGGTGTCCTCCGCGGCTTGCAGCACATTCGCCGCGCGCGCCTCGCAGGAGATGAAGCCGGTCACGAAGTCATCAAGCAGCCGCACGGCGGCGGCATCGTTCACGCTGACCGGGTTGCCGAGACTGTCTGTGTGCATCGGCCCATTCTGCCGCGCCGAACGCTCAGTTCGCGGGCGCACCCCACGCAAGGCCGCGCAGCATCGTGAGCTGGCGCGCTTCCTCGGCGTCCCGCAGGCTCTTTGCCGCGCGCGCAGCCACGTAGGCCACGTAGAGCGTCTCTATTGCCTTGGCCCAGCCCGACCCGGCGGCATGCATATCGGCGTCGACGGGTTGCGCCGGAACGGCGACGCCGGCTTTTCGGAGAATGCTGGCTTTGTGGCTGGTGGTGAGCATGGCGGCGGGCTTCTTTTGAAACTGGCCATGAGCGTAGCAACGGCGCAGGGGCGCCGCCATCTACCGCAAGTCGTATGCGGGTGTAAGCCGCCGCCGACTGTCACCGCTTTCTTGCGGATCTGTCGGGACGTCAGCCGGCCGCGGGCGGGAGGGGCCAGGGCCGCTGGGTCTCTCGGATCCGCTCGAACGCGCGCGACACGCGCAGCACGCCCAGATCGTCAAAGCGCTGTCCCGCGATCTGCAGGCCGATCGGAAGGCCGGCTGCGCTGTAGCCGCAGTTGATCGAGGCGGCCGGTTGTTCCGACATGTTGTACGGCACCGTGAATCCGATGTGTTCCAGTGGTCGAAGCGGGTCGTTGGTCGGCGAAGGGGCCTCGGCCGCTGCCGGCATGTTCGGCGACACCGGCGAGATCACGTAGTCGAAACGGGCGCACGCCGCGACCGTGGCGACCCGTGTGGCGTGGAACTGGCTGAACGCCCGGAACACGTGCTCGCCGTCAAACCCGGCGGCGCTTTCGGCCCAGGCACGGATGTAAGGGAGCACTTTCGCGCGCTGGTCGGGCCGCAGGCCCTGCAGATCCACATGCGAGCGCATGCGCCAGAGGTGGTCCATGCCGTCGAGCATCGCCTGCGACATGAAGGGCTGCATGGTTTCGACCGTGGCGCCGGCCTGTTCGAACAGGCGTGCAGCCTGCTCGACCGCCGCCTGGATTTCCAGGTCGACCGCGAGGCCGCAGCCGGCATCGAGCAGAAGGCCGATGTGCAGGCCCTTCAGATGCTCGGCCTCCACGTCGCAGCCGGCCCAATCGATGTCCTGCGGTGGCAGGTTCATGCTGTCGCGGGCATCGGGCCGGCTGAGCACCTCCATCATGAGCGCTGCGTCGCTCACCGTGCGCGTCATCGGGCCCGCCGCACGGCCCATGTAGGGCGGATCGATCGGGATGCGCCCCAGGCTCGGCTTCAGCGTGAAGATGCCGCACCAGCTCGCCGGCAGGCGCAGCGAACCGCCGATGTCGGTGCCGATGTGCAGCGGGCCGTAGCCGGCTGCCGCGGCCGCGCCGGCGCCGGCGCTGGAACCCCCCGGCGTGCGGCTCGTGTCCCATGGATTGCGCGCCAGCGTGTGAAAGCTCGACAGGCCCGACGACAGCATGCCGTAGTCGGGCATGGTGGTCTTGCTGAAGATCACCGCGCCCGTCTCCTTCAGGCGTGCGGCCGGCGGCGCGTCGGCGGCCGCGGGTTTCAGGTCGACGGCCGCGGTGCCGGCCGGCAGGGGGTCGCCGCGCGTCGCGATGTTTTCCTTAACCGTGGTCGGCACACCGTCGAGCGGGCCCAGCGGCGCGCCGTTGCGCCAGCGCGCTTCGGACGCGCGTGCCTGCTCGAGCGCGTATTCGGGGCGCAGCAGCCAGGTGGCCTGCAGGTGCGGCTCCCAGCGCGCGACATGGGCCAGAACGTCCTGCATGACCTCGACCGGCGACAGGGTGCCGTCGCCGTAGGCCGTGACCAGTTCCCGGGCGCTCAGTTCGTGCAGCGCCGGACTCATCCCCAGGAGAGCGCCGACAGGTCGTTCACGAAGATCGGCATCTGCGTCCACAAGCCCTTGACGCCCTTCTTGGCGACAACCGGCCATTGAGGCTGGAACAGGAAGCCGTTGGCTGCATCGGCTGCGAGCAGCTTCTGTGCATCGCCCAGAAGCTTGTTGCGCTCGGCCACGTTGCCGGTGGCCTTGATCTTGTCGAACAGGGCGCTGAACGCCTTGGAGTCGTAGCCCCAGTAGTAGTCCGGTTTGGCGTAGTTGCCGAGGTCGAAGGGCTCGACGTGCGAAATGATCGTCAGGTCGTAGTTCTTCGGACCGCCGTAGGTGTTGCTGAGCCATTGGGCCCATTCGACGTTCTGTACCTTCACCGTGATGCCGATCTTGGCCAGTTGCGCCACGATCACCTCGCCGCCCTGGCGCGCATACGGTGGCGGCGGCAGCGTCATGGTGAGTTCGAGCGGTGTCTTCACGCCGGCCTCGGCGAGCAGCTTCTTGGCCTTTTCGATGTCGAAGGGATTCACGCCCGTCGTGTCGACGAAGCCCGCCGCGCCCGGCACATAGTGGCTGCCGATGGGCACGCCGAAACCGTCCACGGCGCCCTCGATCACGGCCTTGCGGTCGACGGCCGCCAGGATGGCGCGGCGCACGCGCACGTCATCGAGTGGCTTTTTCTTGTTGTTGATGGCCAGGATGGTCTTCGCCCGCGAGCCGGCCAGGATCACCTGGAACTGCGGGTTCGCCTTGAACTGAGGCACCGCGCGGGTGGTGACGCGCGGGAACGCGTCCACGTCGCCAGCCAGGAGCGCGGCCGTCTGCGCGGCGGGATCCGAGATGAAGCGGAAGGTGATCTTCTTGAGTTTGGCTTGCGCAGGATTGCGGAAGCCGTCCCACTTGGTCAGGACCATCGACGAGCCCTTGGCCCAGTTCTCCAGCTGGTAGGGGCCGGTGCCGACCGGCTTGGTGGCATTGGTGTCGGCGCTCTTCGGCTCGACGATCACCGAGGTCGCCTGGCCCAGCACGAACGGCAGGTCGGGGTCGATCTCCTTGTTGATGACCACGACCGTGTGCTCGTCGGCCACCTGCGTGCTGAAGTTCGCGAAGGTGCGCTTGTCCTTGTTGGTGCTCTTCTCGCCGCCGGCGCGGTCGAAGCTGAATTTGACCGCCTGTGCGTTGAACGGCTCGCCGTTCTGGAATTTCACCCCTTTGCGCAGCTTGAAGGTGTAGGTCTTCAGGTCGGGCGAGATTTCCCAGCTTTCGGCCAGGAGCGGCGTGACGCTGCCATCGGCATTGATCTTGGTGAGCGTCTCGAGGATGTTGTACTGCACGACCTCGGCGATCGCGGAAGCGGCGCCCGCAGTCGGATCGAGCCCCGGCGGCTCCAGCGTCATGCCGAGCACCATCGAATCCTTTCGCCCCTGGGCGAGGGCGAACTGTGGCAGGCCGGCGGCCAGCGCGGCGGAGGTGAGAACTGTGCGGCGTTTCAACATGGTCAAGGCTCCAAGGGGAGGAAGAAGAAAGATAACGTTACATCATTCGGCGCCGTGCCGGCGCGTCGGTGGTTCGGCACGGGGCACCGACGCCAGCAAGGCCTGCGTGTAGGGATGCTCCGCATGCGCGAAAAGCTGTTGCGGCGCCCCGCGCTCGACCACCAGGCCGCGGTGCAGCACGCAGACCTCGTCGCACAGGTGGTTGACCACGGCCAGGTCGTGGCTGATCAGCAAATAGCTGACGCCGAACTGCTGCTGCAGGTCCTGCATGAGGTTGAGCACCTGGGCCTGCACCGAGACGTCGAGCGCACTGACCGGCTCGTCGGCCACGATCAGCTTCGGCCGGGTGATCAGGGCGCGCGCGATGGCGATCCGCTGGCGCTGGCCGCCGGAAAACTCGTGCGGGTACTTGTCGAGATCGCTTGCGCGCAGCCCCACGGCCGCGAGCGACGCGCCAGCCCGTTCACGTTGCTCGCCGCGGCTGGTTTCGTCCAGCGCTTCAAGCGGTTCGGCCACGATGCGCGCCACGGTCTGGCGCGGGTCGAGCGAACCGTACGGATCCTGGAACACCATCTGCACATCGCGCCGCGCCGCACGCAGTTCGGCGCGCGGCAGCGCGTGGAGGTCGCGGCCCTCCAGCTTGACGCTGCCGGCGGTAGGGCGATCGAGCGCCATCACGAGCCGCGCGATGGTCGATTTGCCCGACCCCGATTCGCCGACGATGCCCATGCTCCGGCCTGGCTGCACGCTGAAGCTCACGCCGTTGAGCGCCTTGACCAGGGGCGGCGGACCGAACAGCTTTTCGCGCGGCAGTTCGTAGTGGCGAACCAGGTCGGTGACCTCGAGCAGCGGCGCGCTCACACTGCGACTCCGGTGGCGGCCGCCACTTCGTCGAGCCGGATGCAGCGCACGGCGTGGTCGTGCGGCAGCAGCGTGGCCGGCGGGCGCGTGGTGCGGCAGGCGTCGACCGTGAAGCTGCAGCGCCCGGCAAACGGACAGCCGGGCGGCAGGTCGACGAGCTCGGGCACGCTGCCCTGGATCGTGGCAAGCCGCACGCCGCGCGGTGCGCCCAGTGCTGGCCGCGCCGCGAAAAGGCCTTGCGTGTAAGGGTGCATGCGCGCCTCGAACACGGTGGCCGTAGGGCCGCTCTCGACCACGCTGCCGCCGTACATCACCAGCATCTTCGAGACGCTTTGGGCGATCACGCCGAGGTCGTGCGAGATCAGGATCAGTCCCATGCCGCGCTCGGCCACCAGCCCCTGGATCAAGTCGAGGATCTGCTTCTGGATTGTCACGTCGAGTGCCGTGGTCGGTTCGTCCGCGATCAGCAGATCGGGGCCGCAGGCGAGCGCCATCGCGATGCCGATGCGCTGCCGCTGGCCGCCGGAGAACTGATGCGGGTAGGCGTCGAGTCGCGAGGCCGCGTCCGGGATGCCGACGCGGTCGAGCAGCGCCAGCACCTCGCGACGCACGGCAGCGCCGCTCAGCCCGCGGTGCAGCCGCAGCGGCTCGCCGACCTGGCGCGCGATGGTGTGCACCGGATTCAGCGCGGTCATCGGCTCCTGGAAGATCATGCCGATCCGGTTGCCCCGGATGCCGCACATCGCGCGCTCGTCCAGGCCGACCAGTTCGGTGCCGTCGAAGCGGATGCTGCCGGTCACTTTGGCGCTGGCGGGCAGCAAGCCCATCAGCGACAGCACCGTGATCGACTTGCCGCAGCCCGACTCGCCCACGATGCCCATGGTCTCCCCGCGCTCCAGCGAGAAGCCGATGCCGCGCACGGCCTCGGCCGGGCCGCGCTGCGTCTGCAGGAGAATGTGGAGGTCGTTGACTTCAAGCAGGGGCATACACACCGACTCTTATCCGTGGAACGCCGCGGCACCGCCTTTGCCGGGCCGCTGGTGTTGCACCCTGCAAGGGGGTTGGCGAAGCGACACGAAGTGCGCGAAGCCTGGGGGTGTGCATCATCTCGCCCTCGCCAGGCGCGGGTCGAGCAGGTCGCGCAGCCCGTCGCCCAGCAGGTTCAGGCCCAACACCGCGAACGCGATCGCCATGCCCGGCCACACGGCGAGCAGCGGCGACTGGAACATCATGGTCTGCGCCTCGCTGAGCATGCGGCCCCAGGACGGTTGCGGCGGCTGCGTGCCGAGCCCGAGGAACGAGAGGGCGGCCTCGGCCAGGATCGCGATGGCGAATCGGATCGTGATCTGCACGATCAGAACGGCAGCGATGTTGGGCAGCACGTGCTGCAGGGTGATCGCGAATGCGCCCTTGCCGCAAGCGCGCGCCGCGGCAATGTATTCGCGCGACCAGATGGCATTGGCCGAGGCGCGCGTGATGCGCGCGAAAGTCGGGATGTTGTAGATGCCGATCGCGACGATCGCGTTGACGATGCCGGCACCGAACACCGCCGTCAGCATGATGGCCGACAGGATGGCGGGGAACGCCAGCGAGAAGTCGGTCAGCCGCATGATGGCTTCCTCGACCCAGCCCCGCTTCGCGGCGGCCAGCAGGCCGAGCGCGGTGCCGACCGTCAGGCCGATGCCGACCGCGATGACGCCGACCAGGATCGACGCGCGCGCGCCCACCAGCAGCAGAGACGCCACATCGCGGCCGTAGGTGTCGGTGCCGAGCCAGTGCGCGCCGCTGGGTGGCTGGAGCTTGCTGGGCAGGTCCATTTCGTAGGGCGACCAGGGCGTCCAGACCAGTGACAGCGCGGCGGCGGCCAACAGCAGCAGCGTGAGCACACCGCCCAGCACGAAGCTGCGGTGGTGCAGCGCGCGCCGCCAGAACCCGGGGACGGTGAGCGCGGCGGCGCTCGGGACGGCTGCGGCGTTCATATGTCGCTTGCCTTGATGCGGGGGTCGATGACGGCATAGAGCACGTCGACGACGAAGTTGACGATGACCACCATGGCTGCCAGCAGCATCACGCAGTTGCGCACCACGATCAGGTCCCGGTTGCCGATGGCCTCGAAGATCAGCCGTCCGAGGCCGGGCAGGTAGAACACTTTCTCGATCACGATGGTGCCGGCCAGCAACTCGGCGAACTGCATGCCCATCACGGTGACCACCGGGATCATCGCGTTGCGCAGCACGTGGGTCCACAGCACCATGCGCTGGCTCACGCCCTTGGCGCGCGCGGTGCGCACGAAGTCCTCGCGCATCACCTCGAGCACGGCCGATCGCGTGATGCGCGCAAGGATCGCCGCCTGCACCACCGCGAGCGACAGCGCCGGCAGCAGCAGCGCCTTGAGGCCTGCGAACAGGCCCTCGCCCCAACCGTCGAAACCGCCGGCCGAGAACCACTGCAACTGCACCGAGAACAACAGGATGAGCAGGATCGCGAACCAGAAATTGGGGATCGCGATGCCGACCTGGGTCAGGCTCATCAGGCCGACGTCGCCCAGCCTGTTGTGGCGCGCGGCCGCGGTCACGCCGACCAGCAGTGCGAGCACGGTGGTGAGGGCCATGGCCAGCAACGCCAGCGGCACGGTGAAGGCAAGGCGTTCGAGGATGAGATCGAGCACCGGCGTGCTGTAGGTGTAGCTGTCGCCGAGGTTGCCGGTGAGCATGCCGCCGACCCAGTGCCAGTAGCGCGTCCAGGCGGGCTGGTCGAGGCCGAGCTTGGTGGCCAAAGCGGCCACGGCCTCCGGCGCTGCGTCGGGGCCCATCAGCAACTGGGCCGCATTGCCGGGCAAGATCTCCAGCACGAGGAAAACGATGACCGATGCCCCGATCAACGTGGCGATCAGGGTCAGGATGCGCTTGAACAGGAACAGACTCATGGGGCGGGGCGCAGCATAACCCGGCGACGCAATGAACGTACCAGGGGCATTGAGGCCCGCCGATAATCGCAAGATGGCCCTCATGATCACCGACGAATGCATCAACTGCGATGTGTGCGAGCCCGAGTGCCCGAACGACGCGATCTACATGGGCGCCGAAATCTACGAGATCGACCCGCACAAGTGCACCGAATGCGTCGGCCATTTCGACGAGCCGCAGTGCGTGCAGGTGTGCCCGGTGGCCTGCATCCCGGTCAACCCCTCCCACGTCGAAACACGCGAGACGTTGTTCCAGAAGTTCGAGCGGCTCGCGGCTGCGAAGGCCGCCAGGCTCACGCCCCCTTGAACTTCATGGTCGACTTGCGCGGTTCGCGATCCATCTTGCGAATGCGTGCCTGCGCCAGACGCTCCGCTGCGGCGACGCGCCGTTCGGCCAGCGCATGGCGCCGTGCTTCCGCCGCAGCCCGCCGGTCGCGCTCGGATGCGTCCTGTTCCAGCCTGAGCCGGGTGCGTTCCATCTGCGTGCTCTGCAGCGCGGCGCGCCGGGTGGCCGCGTCGGAGGCGCGCCTGTCGGCCTCGCTGCGGCTGTCGTCCACATCGACCGCCTTGCCGCCTTGGCACGGCTGGTCGGTGTAGGTGTTGCCGCAGCGCCAGGTCTGCGTGCCGGCCGTGGCCGCGCCCGACAGATGCGCGCAGACGGCCATTGAAAAAACAGCCAGTGTTCTCGATGGCTTTGCCATTCTCCTGTCCTCCCCTTTTCGACCGCGGCGTCGTTGCTAGCCGGAGGTCGGTGCGCCGCCTTCACCGCCTCCATCGTTTCCGTCCGGCTCGCGCCGCGGCGGCTTGGGCCGGGGCGGCTTGCTGGTGTGAATCTGCATGGTGGCCTTTTCCATCTCGCCGGCCACCAGCGCGGGCACCGCGTGCAGCGTGCGCACGATCGCGTCATCGATCGCCTCACGCTGTTCCTTCAGCGGCTTCTTCAACACCCAGTTGATCACCTCCGATTTGACCCCCGGGTGCCCGATGCCGAGCCGCAGGCGCCAGTAGTCGCCGGTGCCGAGTTGCGCATGGATGTCGCGCAGCCCGTTGTGGGCGGCATGGCTGCCGCCGAACTTGAGCTTGGCCTGGCCCGGCACCACATCGAGCTCGTCATGCACGACGAGGATTTCGTCCGGCGCGATCTTGAAGAAACGCGCCAAGGCACCGACGGATTTGCCCGACAGGTTCATGAAGGTCTGCGGTTCGAGCAGCCAGACGCTCTGCCCACCGACGTTGGCGCGCGCCACGAGACCGTGGTAGCTGCGCTCCGGC
>SEGN01000503.1 GCA_004211245.1 Variovorax sp. | reverse complement strand
CCGACCGGCAGCAGCGCGTCGTTGAAGTCGTAGTTCGGGTTGTGCAGTTCGCACGGCCCCATCCCGTGGTACGCATACTCGCGGTGGCTGCCGCCGCCGTTGCCGACGAACATGTAGCAGCCCGGGACTTCCTGCAGATAGAACGAGAAGTCCTCCGCGCCGCCGTGCTGCGGCGTGTTGCCGTCGACCTTGTCGGCGCCGAAGGTGTCGGCGGCGACCTGCATCGCGAAGTCCGTCTGCGCATCCCAGTTCACGAGCGGCGGGTAGGCGCGATGGAACTTGAGTTCGCCGGTCCCGCCGTGCGCCTGCGGCAGCATCTCGGCGATGCGGCGCATGTTGTTCTCGATGTCGTCGAGCACTTCGGTGCTGAAGGTGCGCACGGTGCCGCGGATCACCGCCTCGCCGGGCAGCACGTTGTAGGCGTCGCCGGCATGGATCTGCGTCACGCTCACCACCGCGACGTCGATCGGGTTCTTGTGGCGCGAGATCAGCGTCTGCAGTGCGCCCACCATTTGCGCGGCGATGACGATGGTGTCGACCGACTTGTGCGGCTGCGCCGCGTGGCCGCCCGTGCCGCGCACGGTGATGTCGAAGCGGTTGCTCGATGCCATCGTCGGCCCCTTGCGGAAGGCGAAGTGGCCGGCCTCGAAGCCGGGCATGTTGTGCATGCCGTAGATCTCCTCGCACGGGAAGCGCTTGAACAGCCCGTCCGCCATCATCGCCCTGGCGCCGGCGTTGCCGCCCTCCTCCGCCGGCTGGAAGATGAAGTTGACGGTGCCCTCGAAGTCGCGGTGGGTCGACAGGTAGTGCGCCGCACCCAGCAGCATCGCCGTGTGGCCATCGTGGCCGCAGCCGTGCATGCGACCCTCGTTCTTCGACGCGTGCGCGAACAGGTTGTGCTCGGGCATGGGCAGCGCGTCCATGTCGGCGCGCAGGCCGATGGCACGCTCGCCGGGGCCGCGCGTGCCGTGCAGCACACCGACGACGCCCGTGGTGCCCAGCCCGCGGTGCACCTCGATGCCCCACGCCGCGAGCCGCTCGGCCACGAGGTCGGAGGTGCGGGTTTCCTTGAAGGCGAGTTCAGGGTTGGCATGGATGTCCCGGCGCAGCGCAGTGAACTCCGCGTGCTTGTCTTCGATATCGGCAATGAGCGTCATTTCACCTGGTCTTTCACGTAGTCGGCAATGTCGCGGGCGACGCCCGTCAGCGCATCTTGCAGCGCATCGAATCCCGCACTCCGGCGGCGGGTGATTTCGTCCATGTAGAGGCCCCGGTGCACCTCGATCTGCAGGCTGTGCCGGCGCTCGGCCGGCCGGCCCAGATGGCCGCGTGGTACGGCGCGTGGTAGGTGGCGATGCGGTTCTGCACCTCCGCCACCGGCAACTTGCGCGCATAGATCGGCGGCATCGCGTTCTTGCCCGCGTCGCGCCAGATCAGGCCGATGCCCAGGCGCGTCTTCTCGCTCGGGTGCAGCGGCGCCGGCCAGGTTCCGGCGAGCAGGTCCGGATCGAGGTCGTCCACGTCGCGGTTCGGGTCGATGTAGGCGCGCGGGAACTCGGCCGCCAGCAGCGTGGCACCGACCGATGTCAGCGCCTGCCAGAGCACGTGGACGTCGGTGTCCTCGCCGCCGCGCAGCAACTCGAACGGCACCGCATAACCGAAGTCGTCGGGGTACATCGTCCCGCTGTGCGGCGAATCGCAGACGAGCGGCAATGGCTCGCCTTCGGGCAGGCGCAGCGTCGCGGCATCGCGTGCGGACAGCGCGGATGGAAGGCACAGCCCGGCGGCGGTGCCAGCGGCGACGGCAGTTCGCCCTGGATGGGCCGGTAGGCGCGGCGGGTGGTCTCGAGCGTGGGCAGCTCCGACAGCAGCGCCTGCGTGTAGGGATGGTTCGGCGCGCTGAAGATCGTTTCTGTCGGCGCCACTTCCACCACCCGGCCCAGGTACATGATGACCACGCGGTCCGACACGTGCCCCACCACGCCGAGGTTGTGGCTGATGAAGAGGTAGGTCAGGTCGAACTCCCGGCGCAATGCGAGGAACAGGTTGAGGACCTGCGCCTGGATCGACACGTCGAGCGCGGCCACGGCTTCGTCGCAGACGATCAGCCTGGGCTTCAGCGCCAGCGCCCGCGCGATGCCGATGCGCTGGCGCTGCCCGCCCGAGAACTGGTGCGGGTAGCGCTGGGCATAGTCGGGGTCGAGCCCGACCTGGCGCATCAGCGCGCCCACGTATTCGGCCTTCTGCGACGCCTTCACCAGGCCATGCACCACCGGCGCTTCGCCGAGGATGTCCATCACCCGCATGCGCGGGTTGAGCGAGGCCAAAGGGTTCTGGAAGATCATCTGCACGCCGAGGCCCCAGGCGCGGCGCTCGGTCGCGTTCATGTCGGCAACCGGCTTGCCGAGATAGCTGACGGTGCCTTCGGTCGGCGGGTTGATGCCGGCGATGACCCGGCCCAGCGTGGACTTTCCGCAGCCGGATTCCCCGACCACGCCGATCACCTCACCGGGCCGGATCTCCAGGTCGACATCCGCCACGGCATGCACGACCGACGCGCGGTTGTCCGCGCCCATCAGATTCGCGATGCGCCCGGCCAGGTCGATCTCCTGCACGAAGCGCTTGGAGATGCCCTGGAGCCGCAGCAGCGGCACGCCGGTCGTCACGGGGGTAGGTTCGAGCAGGGTTTCCATGGAGCGTTCAGGCCATCTCGGGGGTCAGCATGTGCCAGCAGCGCACCGTCTTGCCGGCGGGTGCGGGCTCGGGCTGCGGCACGGCCAGGCAGGTGTCGGTGGCACGGCTGCAGCGCGGCCGGAACGCGCAACCCTCTGGCAGGTGCAGCAGTGAAGGCGTCATGCCCGGGATCTGCCGCAGCAGCGTGCCGTGGGTGGCGCGCGTCGGAATCGAATCGATCAGCCCGCGCGTGTACGGATGCGACGGCGCGTGGACCACGTCCGCAGTCGCACCGCTCTCGACGATGCGCCCGGCGTACATCACGGCGATGCGGTCGGCCAGGCTCGACACGACCGCCAGGTCGTGCGTGATCCAGATCATCGCGGTGCCGGTCTCGCGGCACAGCTTCTGCACCTCGTAGAGGATCTGCGCCTGGATCGTGACGTCGAGCGCCGTGGTCGGCTCGTCCGCGATGAGGAGCTTCGGGCGGTTGAGCAGCGCGATGGCGATCGCCACGCGCTGGCGCATGCCGCCCGAGAGCTGGTGCGGATAGGTCCTGAGCCGCTCCTCGGGCGAGGGAATGCCCACCATCGCGAGCGCGTCGCGCGCGCGTGCCAGCGCGGCCTTCGGGCTCACCTTCTCATGCGCATGGATCGCCTCGACCATCTGCGTGTCGACGCGCAACACCGGGTTGAGCGTCATCATCGGGTCCTGGAAGATCATCGCGATCTCCCGATGCGCCCGGGCGCATCGATCAGGCCGATGATCGAGAAGCCGGTGATGCTCTTGCCCGAGCCCGACTCGCCGACCAGCCCGAGGATCTCGCCCGCGTTCACGCGCAGGTCCACGCCATCGACCGCCTTCACCACGCCGCCGTGCGTGAAGAAGTGCGTCTGCAGGCCTTGCACATCGAGAACCGGCTGTGAAAAAGCCGGCGCGCTCATGCGGGTGCGGCCTCGCAGCGCCCCAGCGAAGCGCGGCCATCCGGCTCTGTGCAGCGGGGTCGTGAAACACCGCGGAACCGGCTGCGCCGGGCCGCTGGTGTTGCCCCCTGCAAGGGGGTTGGCGAAGCGACACGAAGTGCGCGAAGACTGGGGGTGGACATTACTTTGAGTTGTGCGGGTTGAGGATGTCGCGGAGGTGGTCGCCCACCAGATTGATGCCGACGATCGACAGCGCCAGCGCGATGCCCGGGAAGAACGAGATCCAGTAATTGCCCGACAGCAGGAACTCGAAGCCGTTGGCGATCAGCATGCCGAGCGACGGCTCGGTCACCGGCACGCCGACACCGAGGAAGGACAGCGTCGACTCGAGCGCGATGGCGTGCGCCAGGTCGATGGTCGCGATCACGATCAGCGGCGGCATGCAGTTGGGCAGCATGTGGCGCAGCAGCACGCGCGGCCAGCC
>SEGN01000502.1 GCA_004211245.1 Variovorax sp. | reverse complement strand
CGAACCGGGTCCGCCGCCGGTGGCCGCGAAGATGGCGGCAAAGGCCGACAGCGCGGTCATCATGCGCATGATCACCACCATCACGATGGCCGGGCGGATCAGTGGCAGCGTGATGTACCGGAAGCGCTGCCAGGCGCCTGCGCGGTCCAGCCTGGCGGCCTCGTAGATGTCGCCCGGGAGCGTTGAGAGCGTGGCCAGCAGCACCAGGAAGGCGAAGGGCGTCCATTGCCAAGTGTGGATGGCGATCACCGAGATCAGCGCCAGTTGCGGGTCGCCGAGCCAGTTGTGGCTGCCCATGCCGAGCGCTCGCGTCACGACGTCGACCAGGCCGACATCGGGTGCCAGCACCAGCGTGCGCCAGAACAGGCCGACGACCACCGGTGCCAGCACGATCGGAAGGATCGCGCCCACGCGCAGCAGGCCCTGGCCCTTGGGGATCTGCAGTACCAGCAATGCCAGCGACAGGCCGATGACCACCTGCAGCACCACCGTGCTGGCCGTGTAGACGACCGTGAGCCAGAGCGAATTCCAGAAGCGCGGGTCGCTGCCCATCCGGGTGTAGTTGTCCAGCCCGGCGAAGCCCGACATCCACGGCATGCCGAGGTCGATGCGGTGGAGACTGTTCCACGCCAGGTAGACCAGCGGCACGGTGGTGACGAGCAGCAGCACCGCGAGCGCCGGCGCGAGCAGCACGAACGCGAAGCGGCGCTCCTGGGCCGCGAGACTGCGCGCGCCCGAGCGGGCGCCATGGGAAGCAGCCGTCACCCGCTCAGCCCTTCATGAACTGCGCAATGCGGTTCTGCGCTTCGTCCAGGGCTTCTTTGGACTTCTTCTGTCCGACCAGCGCCGACTGGATGCTCGTGGCCATGGTTTCCCCGATGGCCGGCCATTGCGGCACGCGCGGGCGCCATTCGACATCGGTGTCCTGCTCCAGCGATTCGAGCGCGGCACCGATGAAGTTGTGGCCGGCGTCCTTCATGGCGTCGGCGAACTCGGCCGAGCGCCAGAGCGAGGTGCGGTTGATGCCCGAGCGCTTGGCCGGGCCGGCCGATTTCCAGGAGGTGCGGGCCTGGGTCTCGGCACTGGTGGCCCAGCTGATGAACAGCCAGGTTGCCTTCTTGGCCTTGTCGGACAGCGCGGCGTTGATCGGGAAGCCCCAATTCCAGATGGAGGTCGGGCACTTGCCGTTCGGTCCCTTCGGCCAGCGCGCGAAGCCGACCTTGCCCACCACCTTCGACTTCTCCGGGTTCATGAGCACCGCGGCCGACGAGTGCGCGTCGATGTAGCAGCCCAGCGTGCCTTGCGAGAACGCGTCGGCGATGTCGGGCCAGTTCCAGTTGCGCACCGCCGGCGGAGCGTACTGGGCGAGCGTGTTCACGTACCAGTCGAGCGCGCGCACCGCCTCGGGCGAGTTCACGCGCAGTTCCTTGCCTGCGAACCACTTGCCGCCGAAGCCGCCCAGCAGCGAGGGGTAGATGTACATGTTCTGCCCGGCGCCGGCGAAGCCGCGCAGCGCCAGGCCGTGCATGCGGTTGGCCGGATCGGTGAGCGCCTTGGCGTTGGCCACGAGTTCGTCGAGCGTGGTGGCCGGCTTGAGGCCCTTGGCGTCGTATAGGTCCTTGCGATAGACCTGCACGGTCACCTCGCCGTCGTAGGGAATGCCGTAGGGCTTGCCGTCGATCGAGTCGGCGTCGCGCCAGGCCTTGAGGATGTCGTCGTACTTGAACCAGGCCGGATCGGTCAGGCTCGCATCATTCAGGTACTTGTCGAGCGGCTCGACCCACTTGTTGGCGACGTACAGCGGGTAGTACATCGGGTCCGCCGCATGGGTCGCATAGGTGGCGGTGCGCGAGGAAAGGTCCAGCGTCGCCTT
>SEGN01000108.1 GCA_004211245.1 Variovorax sp. | reverse complement strand
TCGACGCTGCGCCGCGCCAGCGGGCGCTCGGCCACGTCGATCGATTCCGCCGCGTTCTTCAACAGGTTGACCAGCACCTGTTCGATCAGGATCGGGTCGACCCGCAGGATCGGCAGCCGCGCAGCCACGTAATGGTTGAGGCGCACGTTGCGGCGGCGCAGTTCGATGCCTGCGAGTTCCACCGCTTCGCTCACCATCGCGCCGACCTCGGCCGGTGTGCGATTCGGCTCGCTGCGCTTCACGAAAGACCGGATGCGCTGGATGATCTGTCCGGCGCGCTGGGCCTGCTTCGACGTCTTGTCGAGCGCGGCCAGCAGCGCCTCGCTGTCGATGGTCTGCCCGCGGATCCGCGATGCCATGCCGTTGCAGTAGTTGGTGATGGCGGTCAGCGGCTGGTTCAGTTCATGCGCGACGCTGGAGGCCATCTCGCCCATGGTGATGAGCCGGCTTGCGGATTGCGCGCGGTCGGCCTGTGCAGCGGAGAGGTCTTCGGCGTCGCGCCGCGGCGTGATGTCGGTGGCGATCACCATCTGGGCAAGGCGGCCGTCGACCCAGGTCAGGTAGCGCGAGCGCACTTCGAGCCATTTGCCGAGTTGGGGCACGAAGATTTCGTTGTTCGCCGGTTGCGCATTGGTGAGCGTGTCGATCGGCAAGCCGGCGTACGGGTCGACGTCGTCCAGCCCTTCATCGTGCGCCTGCGAGGCCGGCACGCCGGCCTGCGCCACCATGCCGAGGTGGCCGATGGTGTCCGGCCCGAACCAGCTGCGGTAGAGCTTGTTGGCGAACAGCAGCTCCTCGCTGCCGAGCGGCGCGACCGAGACCGATGCGTCGAGCGCCTCCAGCACCGTGGTGAAGCGTTCGTGGGACGCCGAAAGCTGCTCGCGGATGCGGGTCGGCTCCGTGATGTCGGTCATCGAGGTCATCCAGCCGGTTTGATGACCCCTCGCGTCGATCAGCGGCGAGACGTAGAGCCGGGCGCTGAACACGCTCCCGTTCTTGCGCTTCACGCGCACCTGGAAGCCGCCGGGCAGCGCGCGGCCGTGCAGTTCTTCCTCGAGCCGTTCGTTCATCACCTCGCGGTCGGACTCGAGCCAGTAGGGGAAGGGCGGGGTCTGGCCGACCAGTTCGCTCTCGCTCCAGCCCGTCATCGCGCAAAAGGCCGCATTGACATAGGTGATGCGGCCTTCGAGATCGAGCACGCGCATGCCGGTGAGCATCGAGTTTTCCATCGCGCGGCGGAAGTTGGTCTCGGCCATCAACGCCTGTTGTGCCTGCAGGCGACGCCGCGTGTGCCGCCATGTGCCGATCAACATCCAGCTCGTGAGCACACTCAGGGCGACCACCAGCCAGAATAGCCCGTTGCCGACGATGCCCTGCGAGGTGCGATAGGCCTGGGCACGCAGCATCAGGCCGTTGCCGACCGGGGAGACCGGCACCTCGTACTCGTTGGTGTGCTCCGTCCACGGCAGCACCCGCGTCCCGGCTTCCCTCGGATTCACCGTGTTGCCGGCAATCAGTCCATCCTTGGCGTCGAGCAACGACACCGCGTAGCGCGCCGACACCTCCGGTGGAATGCCATAGCGCAGCAGGCCGTCGATCGAGAACTCGCCAAGCACCACGCCGGCGAAGAGGCCCTGGTCGAACAATGGAATGTGGAGCTGCAACAGGCTGGCCGGATCGCTGCCCGCCACGGGTTGGGAAAACACGGGCTGCCGCAGTTCGCGTGCCAGCGCATAGTTGGTCTCGATGTCTCCGGGCCGCAGCACTTCGCCGATCGGGTGCTGCTGGGCCGGATGCAGGCTCGGCGCCCCGTAGGCCGCGCGAACGCGTCGCCGGTCGTCGATCCAGCTGACCGCCTGAAGCTCGGGAAACTGGCTCACGAGCGACTCGGCGCGGCTGGCGAATTCGGTCGGATCGATCTCGCGATTGGAGGCATCGCGTGCGACGCGCATCAGTTGCTCCTGGCGTTCGAGCAGGCGCAGGCGCACCCGCTGCTGCGCGTATTCGACGTCGCGCTTGACCGACTCCTGTTCGCGCTCGACCTCCTCGGCGCGCAGGTACCAGAACGCCGAGACGATGGCCGCCAGAAACAGCAGCACGGCGGCCAGCGGCGCCAGCATCGCGACCGCGTCCTGCAACACCGGCGTCTGCCGGCGCCACCAGCGACGCCACCACGACAACGGCGACGCATTCACGACGTGACGCGCGGCATTGACGCGGGAGGAGAAGGGCATCGTCCGAGTTTAGGGGAAGGCCCGCCGTGGTGCCCTGGAGCCGACCTGTTGCACAAGCGGTCAATCGTCCTGAATCTCATAATAAGAAATCGATAGGCACCATTTGAAATACCAGAAAATTTGTGCGAAACTGCCGCGCGACGCAAACCCCGGCGGTAAATTGCTGCCATCCACACCAAGGAGACAAACAACATGTCGGCAAATCCCGAGAAGCAATTTGGCGCCGCCGCGAACGACGCGGATGCCCAGGAAACGCGGGAATGGATGGACGCGCTGTCCGCCGTGATCCAGAGCGAGGGCCCCGAGCGCGCGCACTTTCTGCTCGAGCAACTGCTCGAACACGCGCGCCAGAACAGCGTCGACCTGCCGTTCTCGGCCAACACTGGCTATGTCAACACGATCGAGCCAGGCCAGGAGGCGCGCAGCCCCGGCAATCTCGAGATCGAGCAGCGCCTGCGCGCCTACATGCGCTGGAACGCCATGGCGATGGTGGTCAAGGCCAATCGCCATCATCCGGTCGACGGTGGCGACCTCGGCGGCCACATCGGCTCGTTCGCCTCGCTGGCCAGCATGTTCGGTGCGGGCTTCAATCATTTCTGGCATGCCGAGAGCGAAGGCCACGGCGGCGACCTGCTCTACATCCAGGGTCATGTTTCGCCCGGCATCTATGCCCGCGCCTACCTCGAAGGCCGCCTGACCGAAGAGCAACTGCTCAATTTCCGTCAGGAAGTCGACGGCAAGGGCCTCTCGAGCTACCCGCATCCGAAGCTGATGCCCGAGTTCTGGCAGTTCCCCACCGTGTCGATGGGTCTCGGTCCGCTCATGGCGATCTACCAGGCCCGCTTTCTCAAGTACCTGCATGCCCGCGGCATCGCAAACACCGAGAACCGCAAGGTTTGGGTGTTCTGTGGCGACGGCGAGATGGACGAGGTCGAGTCGCTCGGCGCCATCGGCCTGGCGGCGCGTGAGAACCTCGATAACCTGATTTTCGTCATCAACTGCAACCTGCAGCGGCTCGACGGCCCGGTGCGCGGCAACGGCAAGATCATCCAGGAACTCGAGGGTGAATTCCGGGGTTCCGGCTGGAACGTCATCAAGCTGATCTGGGGCAAGGGCTGGGACGCATTGCTCGCGGCCGACCGGGAAGGCGCGCTGCGCAAGCTGATGATGGACACCAACGACGGTGACTATCAGGCGATGAAGGCCAACGATGGCGCCTACGTGCGCAAGAACTTCTTCGGCCGCGACCCGCGCACGCTGAAGATGGTCGAGCACATGACCGACGACGAGGTCTGGAACCTCCAGCGCGGCGGCCATGATTCCCAGAAGGTGTATGCAGCGTTCCACGCGGCCCAGAGCCATGCCGGGCAACCCACGGTGTTGCTGGTGAAGACCGTCAAGGGCTTCGGCATGGGGAAGATCGGGGAAGGCAAGAACACCGTTCACCAGACCAAGAAGCTCAGCGACGAAGACATCAAGGCCTTCCGCGACCGCTTCAACATTCCGGTGCCGGACAGCCAGCTGGCCGAACTTCCGTTCTACAAGCCGGCCGACGACACGCCGGAGATGAAGTACCTGCACGAGCGCCGAAAGGCGCTGGGCGGCTACCTGCCGCACCGTCGCGTCAAAGCGGAAGAAAGTTTCACGGTGCCGGCGCTGGACACGTTCAAGGCCGTGCTGGAGCCGACCGCCGAGGGCCGGGAGATCTCGACCACGCAGGCCTACGTGCGCTTCCTCACGCAGTTGCTGCGCGACCAGGCGCTGGGCCCGCGCGTGGTGCCCATCCTGGTGGACGAGGCTCGCACGTTCGGCATGGAAGGCCTGTTCCGCCAGATCGGCATCTACAACCCGCATGGGCAGCAGTACACCCCGGTCGACAAGGACCAGGTCATGTACTACAAGGAGGACAAGGCCGGCCAGATCCTGCAGGAAGGCATCAACGAAGCCGGCGGCATGGCGAGCTGGATCGCCGCGGCCACCTCGTACAGCACCAACAACCGCATCATGGTGCCGTTCTATGTCTACTACTCGATGTTCGGCTTCCAGCGCATCGGCGACCTGGCCTGGGCCGCCGGCGACATGCAGGCGCGGGGCTTCCTGCTCGGCGGCACTTCGGGCCGCACCACGCTCAACGGCGAGGGCCTGCAGCACGAGGACGGCCACAGCCACATCCTGGCCAACACCATCCCGAACTGCGTGAGCTACGACCCGACCTTCGCGCACGAAGTCGGGGTGATCCTCCACCACGGGCTGAAGCGCATGGTCGAGCGCCAGGACAACGTCTATTACTACCTGACGCTGCTGAACGAGAACTACCCGATGCCGGGCCTGCAGCCCGGCACCGAGGAACAAATCATCAAGGGCATGTACCTCGCGAAGCAGGGACCCGCGCTCAAAGCCAAGGCGCCGACGGTGCAGCTGCTCGGCAGCGGCACCATCCTTCGCGAGAGCTTCGCAGCGCAGGAGCTGCTCGAGAAGGAGTGGGGCGTGTCGGCATCGGTCTGGAGCTGCCCGAGCTTCAACGAACTCACGCGCGACGGGCAGGATGCGGACCGCTGGAACCTGCTGCACCCGACCGAAACGCCGCGCGTGCCGTTCATCGCGCAGCAACTCGCCGCGAGCGCCGGCCCGGTGGTCGCGTCCACCGACTACATGAAGGCCTATGCCGAGCAGGTGCGGCCGTTCATTCCGAAGGGGCGCACCTACAAGGTACTCGGCACGGACGGTTTCGGCCGCAGCGATTTCCGCAGCAAGCTGCGCGAGCATTTCGAGATCAACCGCCACTACATCGTGGTGGCTGCACTCAAGGCACTGAGCGAAGACGGCACGGTGCCGGTGGCCAAGGTGGCCGAAGCGATCAAGAAGTACGGCATCAATGCCGACAAGGTCAATCCGCTCTACGCGTAACCAACAAAAGCCGTCAGGCGGGAGACAGACGACATGGCAACAGTGGAAGTCAAGGTGCCGGACATCGGCGATTTCGATGAAGTCGCGGTGATCGAGGTGCTGGTGAAGGTCGGCGACACGGTCAAGGCCGAGCAGTCGCTGATCACGGTGGAATCGGACAAGGCGTCGATGGAGATCCCGTCGAGTACGGCCGGCGTCGTGAAAGAGCTCAAGGTCGCTGTCGGCGACAAGGTCAAGGAAGGCTCCGTCGTGCTGGTGGTGGAAGCCGAGGGTGCCGCTGCTGCGGCGCCGGCTGCGGCCTCCGGCCCGGCTGCTGCGCCCGCACCGGCCGCCGCGCCTGCGGCAGCGGCAGCGGTCCCTGCGCCTGCTGCGGCTGCCGCAGGCCCGGTCGACGTGAAGGTGCCGGACATCGGGGACTTCAAGGACGTGGCCGTGATCGAGGTGCTGGTCAAGCCCGGCGACACGATCAAGGTCGAGCAGTCGCTGATCACGGTGGAGTCGGACAAGGCATCGATGGAAATTCCCTCGTCGGCGGCCGGCGTGCTCAAGGAACTCAAGGTCAAGGTGGGCGACACGGTCAACATCGGCGATCTGATTGCGATCGTGGAAGGATCGGGCGGCGGCGGCGGTGGCGCCGCGCCCGCACCGGCGGCGGCGGCGGCGGCACCTGCGCAGGCAGCAGCGGCAGCACCTGTCGCTGCGACGGCCAGCGCACCGGCGCCGGCCACTGCAGCGCCTGCCGCGCACAACCCGACGGTGGCGCCCACCGGCGCCCTGCCGCATGCCTCGCCCTCGGTGCGCAAGTTCGCACGCGAGCTCGGCGTGCCGCTCGACGAGGTCAAGGGCTCCGGCCCCAAGGGTCGCATCACCGAGCAGGACGTGCAGGGCTTCACCAAGGCCGTGATGAGCGGTCAGGTCAGCACGAAGGCTGCGGCCGGCAAGGCGCCGGCCGGCGGCGGTGGCGGCGAAGCGCTCGGATTGTTGCCGTGGCCGAAGGTCGACTTCACCAAGTTCGGTGAGATCGAGCGCAAGGACATGTCGCGCATCAAGAAGATCAGCGGCGCCAACCTGCATCGCAACTGGGTGCTGATCCCGCACGTGACCAACCACGACGACTGCGACATCACCGAGCTCGAAGCCTTCCGCGTGCAGATGAACAAGGAAAACGAGAAGGCCGGCATCAAGCTGACCATGCTCGCTTTCATGATCAAGGCCTCGGTCGCGGCGCTCAGGAAGTTTCCGGAATTCAACAGCTCGCTCGACGGCGAACAGCTGGTGCTCAAGAAGTACTTCCACATCGGCTTCGCGGCCGACACGCCGAACGGCCTCGTGGTGCCGGTCATCAAGGACGCCGACAAGAAGGGCGTGATCCAGATCAGCACCGAGATGGGTGAGCTGGCCAAGAAGGCGCGCGACGGGAAGCTCGGGCCGGCCGACATGTCCGGTGCCTGCTTCACGATCAGCTCGCTCGGCGGCATCGGTGGGCGCTACTTCACGCCGATCATCAATGCGCCCGAGGTGGCGATCATGGGCGTCTGCAAGAGCCAGATCGAGCCCAAGTGGGACGGCAAGGCGTTCGTGCCCAAACTGATGCTGCCGCTGTCGCTCTCGTGGGACCACCGCGTCATCGACGGCGCCGCCGCCGCACGCTTCAACGCGTTCTTCGGCCAGGTGCTGACCGACTTCCGCAGAGTCTTGCTATGACCACGGTGGTGGCCGTCCGCAAGGGCGGCCAGGTGGCGATGGTGGCCGACTCGCTCGTGACCTTCGGGGACACGCGCATGTCGCAGCGCATGGAGGCCAATCGCAAGATGTTCAAGGTCGACGATGCGGCGGGGCAGAGCGTGATCGCGACGGCGGGCTCGGCGGCGCACTTTCCCGCGCTTCGGCATGCGCTTGCGACGATCCCGCGCGAGGAGCTGTTGCTCGCCGGCAAGGACGAGGTGTACCGCACCTTCCTGCGCCTGCATCCGGTGCTGAAAGACACGTTCTTCCTGCAGACCAAGGAAGACGAGCACGAGCCCTACGAGTCGAGCCAGTTCACGGTGTTGCTGGCCAACCCGAGCGGCATCTATGGTGTCTACAGCTACCGCGAGGTGTTCGAGTTCAAGGAGTTCTGGGGCATCGGCTCCGGACGCAGCTTTGCACTCGGCGCCATGCACGCGGCTTACCCCAAGGCGCGCAGCGCGCTGGAGGTCGCGCAGGCCGGCATCGCGGCCGCCTGCGAATTCGATCGCAATTCGGCCCAGCCGGTCGACGTTCTCACACTCAAACTGAAGGTGTCCAAATGAGCGAACAACAAATCATGGTGCCCGACATCGGCGACTTCGACGAAGTCGCGGTGATCGAGGTGCTGGTCAAGCCGGGCGACAGCGTGAAGGCGGAGCAATCGTTGATCACCGTCGAGTCGGACAAGGCTTCGATGGAGATCCCGTCGTCGGCAGCGGGCGTGGTCAAGGCGCTGGCGGTCAAGGTCGGCGACAAGGTCAAGCAGGGTTCGGTCGTGCTGACGCTGGAGGTGGACGGTGCTGCGGCATCTGCGCCGGCGGCGACCCCCGTGGCCCCTGCGCCGGCTGCGGCGGCGAAACCTGCTGCGGCGCCCGCCGCTTCAGCGCCCGCCGTCGCCGCCGTGTCGAGCTACGGCGGCGCGGTCGATATGGAGTGCGACGTGGTCGTGCTCGGCGCAGGCCCCGGCGGTTATTCGGCGGCGTTCCGCGCGGCCGACCTGGGCTTGAAGGTCGTGCTCATCGAGCGCTACGCCACGCTCGGCGGAGTGTGCCTGAATGTCGGCTGCATTCCGTCGAAGGCGCTCTTGCATGTCGCATCGGTGATGGATGAAGTCAAGCACTTCGAGTCGCTCGGCGTCAGCTTCGCCGCACCGACGATCGATCGCGCCAAGCTGCTCGCGCACAAGAACAAGGTGGTGGGCAAGCTCACCGGCGGGCTGACGGCGATGGCCAAGATGCGCAAGGTGACGGTGGTGCGCGGCGTCGGCAATTTCATCGACCCGAACGTGATCGAGATCGACGAGACCTCGGGCACCAGCTGGGACACGACCGGCGCGAAGAAGAAGGTCAGGTTCCGCAACGCGATCATCGCGGCCGGCTCGCAGTCGGTCAGCCTGCCGTTCATGCCCAAGGGCGATCCGCGCATCGTCGACTCGACCGGTGCGCTGGAGATGGGCACCGATCCCAAGCGCATGCTGATCCTGGGCGGCGGCATCATCGGCCTTGAAATGGGCACGGTGTATTCCACGCTCGGCGCGCGGCTCGACGTGGTCGAGATGCTCGACGGCCTGATGCAGGGCGCCGACCGCGACCTGGTCAAGGTCTGGCAGAAAATGAACGCGCCGCGCTTCGACAACATCATGTTGAAGACCAAGACGGTCGGCGCCGAAGCCACGAAGGAGGGCATCAAGGTCACCTTCGAGGGCGAGAACGCCCCCAAGGAACCGCAGGTGTACGACCTCGTGCTGCAGGCCGTCGGCCGCAGCCCGAACGGCAAGAAGATCGGCGCCGAGAAGGCCGGCGTGGCCGTGACCGACCGCGGCTTCATCGACGTCGACATCCAGATGCGCACCAACGTGCCGCACATCTTCGCGATCGGCGACATCGT
>SEGN01000501.1 GCA_004211245.1 Variovorax sp. | reverse complement strand
CCGCTGCCGTTGCCCGAGGCGCTGCGCGGCTCGGTGTTCATTGCCGATGCAGCCATCAGCAAGTACCGCCTGCTCGCAGTGGTGGTCGGGTTGGTGGTGTTCGGCCTGCTGGCCTGGACGCTGGGCCGCACCAAGATCGGCCTGCTGATCCGCGCGGGCGTGCAGGACCGCGAGATGGTCGAGTCGCTCGGCTACCGCATCGGCCGGCTCTTCGTCGGCGTGTTCGTGGTCGGCAGCGCGCTCGCCGGGCTGGGCGGCGTGATGTGGGGGCTGTTCCAGCAGAACCTGGTGCCGCAGATGGGCGCGCAGGTCAACGTGCTGATCTTCATCGTCATCATCATCGGCGGGCTGGGCTCCACGGGCGGTGCGCTCATCGGTGCGCTGCTGGTCGGGCTCATGACCAACTACATCGGTTTCATCATGCCGGCCCTCACGCAGTTCGCGAGCATCTTCCTGATGGTGGCGGTGCTCCTGTGGCGCCCCCAGGGCGTCTACCCGGTCGCGAGCAGCAGATGATCCGACGACTCCTCTCCAACGACCTCCCGCGCAGCAAGCTGCTCGCGCTGCTGCTGGCCGCGCTGCTGCTCGGCCTGGCGTTCGCGCCGTTCATCTTTCCCGGCGTCAAGGCGCTCAGCGTCGCGGCCAAGGTGCTGGTGTTCATCGTGCTGGTCGCGAGCTTCGACCTGCTGCTCGGCTACACCGGCATCGTGAGCTTCGCGCACACGATGTTCTTCGGCATCGGTGCCTACGGCATCGCGATTTCGGCGACGCGCCTCGGCGCGGGGTGGGACGCGCTGCTCGTCGGTCTCGGCGCCTCGCTCGCCGTGTCGCTGGTGCTGTCGTTCGCGATCGGGCTCTTCTCGCTGCGGGTGCGGGCCATCTTCTTCGCGATGATCACGCTCGCGGTGGCGGCCGCGTTCCAGACGCTGGCTTCGCAGCTGTCGGACTTCACGGGCGGCGAGGACGGGCTGACGTTCAAGCTGCCGGAGCTGATCTCGCCGAGCTTCGAGTTCGCCGAAGAGCCGTTCCTGGGCGTGTCGCTCGACGGCCGTCTGCTTTGCTACTACCTGCTGTTCGTGACGACGGTGGTGCTGGTGCTGGCGCTGCTGCGCATCGTCAACTCGCCGTTCGGCCGGGTCCTGCAGGCGATCCGCGAGAACGAGTTCCGCGCCGAGGCCATCGGCTACCGCGTGGTGGTCTACCGTACGACGGCCGCGGTGCTCTCGGCGCTGTTCGCCACGCTGGCCGGCGCCATGCTCGCGATCTGGCTGCGCTACAACGGACCGGACACCTCGCTGAGCTTCGAGATCATGGTCGACGTGCTGCTGATCGTGGTGATCGGCGGCATGGGCACCATCTACGGCGCGGCCATCGGCGCGCTGCTGTTCGTGGTGGCGCAAAGCTATCTGCAGGACCTGCTCCGGCTCGGCAGCGAGGCCGCCAGCGGGCTGCCGTGGCTGGCCGCGCTGCTGTCGCCGGACCGCTGGCTCCTGTGGCTCGGCGTGCTGTTCGTGCTGTCGGTCTATTACTTCCCGACCGGCATCGTCGGGCGCCTGCGGGCGAGGGCGCTGAGATGAACGAACCCACTTCCAACTACCTGCGTGCAGCCGGCCGCGAACTGCACTACATGGACTGGGGCCCGCAGGAGGGCGAGGTCGTCGTGGCCTGGCACGGCTTGGCGCGCACGGGGCGCGACATGGACGAACTCGCGCAGCATTTCGCCGAACGCGGCTTTCGCGTGCTGTGCCCCGACACCATCGGCCGCGGCCTGAGCCAGTGGAGCCCGGCGCCGGACGAGGAGTATCAGCTCTCGTTCTACGCGCGGCTTGCCGACGCGTTCTGCACGCATCTCGGGCTCGAGCGGCTGCACTGGGTCGG
>SEGN01000107.1 GCA_004211245.1 Variovorax sp. | reverse complement strand
CCGACCGGCGTCGGCAAGACCGAAGCGGCCAAGCAGCTCGCCTACATCATGGGCATCGAGCTGATCCGCTTCGACATGTCGGAGTACATGGAGCGCCATGCGGTGAGCCGCCTGATCGGCGCGCCTCCGGGCTATGTCGGATTCGACCAGGGTGGGCTGTTGACCGAGGCTGTCACGAAGAAGCCGCACGCGGTGCTCCTGCTCGATGAAATCGAGAAGGCGCACCCGGACATCTTCAACGTGCTGCTGCAGGTGATGGACCATGGCACGCTGACCGACAACAACGGACGCAAGGCCGACTTCCGCAACGTGATCATCGTGATGACCACGAATGCGGGTGCCGAGACCATGAACAAGGCGACCATCGGCTTCACCAACCCGCGTCAGGCGGGCGACGAGATGGCCGACATCAAGCGCCTGTTCACGCCGGAGTTCCGCAACCGTCTCGATGCGACCGTGAGCTTCAAGGCGCTCGACGAAGTGGTCATCCTGCGCGTGGTCGACAAGTTCCTGCTCCAACTGGAGCAGCAGCTGACCGAGAAGAAGGTCGACGTCACGTTCAGCGACGCGCTGCGCAAGCACCTGGCCAAGACCGGCTTCGATCCGCTGATGGGCGCGCGGCCGATGCAGCGCCTGATCCAGGACACGATCCGTCGTGCACTGGCCGACGAGCTGCTGTTCGGGCGCCTGATCGACGGTGGCCGCCTCTCGGTGGACATCGACGACAAGAACGAAGTGGTGCTCGACATCCAGCCGTTGCCGAAGAAGGAAGGGCGCTCCAAGCCCGAAGCCGAGGAAGCGGCGGCAGGTTGACCGTTTCCTGAGCCCTTCTCAAAGGCCGGTAGCATCTGCTCCCGGCCTTTTTCTTTGCGCCTCTCTTGATCCTCCCCGAACTCAGCCACGAATGGAAAACCGGCCTCTCCCTCGCATGGAGCGGCTACATCGCGGTGCTGTCGGTCTGGATCGTGATGCAGAAGCGTGCGCCGGTGTCCACGATGAGCTGGATCCTGTCGCTCGCGCTGCTGCCGTTCGCCGGGTTCGTCGTCTACTATTTTCTCGGCCCGCAGCGCATGAAGAAGCAGCGGCTCAAGCGGCTGCGCAGCCGTGCCAGCGCCCATGCGCCCGCCGACCTTGCGCTGTTGCGGCAGGCGGCCGAAAGCGCGCCACCTGCGCTTCGCCAACTGGCCGGGCTCGGCACAGCCGCTTGCGGCCTGCCGGTGTCGAGCGCGCTGTCGGTGGAACTCCTGTCGGGCGGCGCCCGTACCTTCGATGCCATCTTCGAGGCGATCCGCGCGGCGCGCGACCACGTCCACCTCGAGTACTACATCTTCGAGCCGGACACCATCGGCACCGCGCTGCGCGACTTGCTGGTGCAGAAGGCACGGCAGGGGCTCACCGTGCGGCTGCTGCTCGACGCGCTCGGCTCCAAGCGCATCGGACGCAAGTTCATGGCGCCGATGCACGCGGCGGGCGTGAAGGTCGCGCTGTTCCACGACACCCGCATCGGCCGGCGTCTGCGCCCGGTCACGAACTACCGCACCCACCGCAAGATCGTGGTGTGCGACGGCCGCATCGGCTTCACCGGCGGCGTGAACATCACCGACGAGGAAGACAAGCGCACGCGCGACGACGCGTACCACGACGTGCACCTGCGCATCGAGGGCAGTGCGGTGCGATGGTTGCAGACCACCTTCCTGGAAGACTGGGCCTATGCGAGCGGCGAGCAGCCGAACGCCATGGACGACCTGCTGCCGGACCTGCTGCCGCGCATGGAGGCGGGCGACATTCCGGTGCAGATCGTCACCAGCGGGCCCGACAGCCCGCTCGAGGCGATCCATCGCATGCATGTCTCGGCCATCCATTCGTCGACCGATCGCGCCTGGCTCACCACGCCGTACTTCGTGCCCGGCGAGCCCGCGCTCATGGCGCTGACCAGTGCTGCGCTGCGCGGTGTGGACGTGCGGCTGCTGGTGCCGCGCCGCAGCGATTCGTTGATCGTGAGCGCCGCGGCGCGTTCCTATTTCGACGAACTCATCGCGGCCGGCGTGAAGGTATGGGAGTACAAGGCGCGCATGCTGCACTCCAAGACGCTGGTGGTCGACGACAACTGCGCGATGATCGGCACCGCGAACTTCGACAATCGCAGCTTCCGCCTCAACTTCGAGGTGATGGCGGTGGTCTACGGACCGGCGCTGGCCAGGCCGCTCGCGGCGCAATTCGAAACCGATCTGCACAGTTCCGCTGCCGTGCGCGCTCATCGGCCGCAGCGCTTCGTGCAGCGCCTCGGCGACGCCATCGCGCGTCTTTTTTCACCCTTGCTCTGACATGACCCACACCTTCCTCTGGCACGACTACGAGACCTTCGGCGCGGTACCGCGGCGCGACAGGCCTTCGCAGTTCGCCGCCATCCGCACCGACGCCGAGCTGCGCGAAGTCGGGGAGCCGCTGATGCTCTATTGCAAGCCCGCGCCGGACTACCTGCCGAGCCCGGAGGCTTGCCTCATCACCGGCATCACGCCGCAGCTGTGTCTGGAGCGCGGCGTCGCCGAGCATGCGTTCGCGGCGGCGATCGAACGCGCCTTCGCGCAGGCCGGCACCATCGGCGTGGGCTACAACACCATCCGTTTCGACGACGAAGTCACGCGCTTCCTGTTCTGGCGCAACCTCATCGACCCGTACGCGCGCGAATGGCAGAACGAGTGCGGGCGCTGGGACCTGCTCGACGTGGTGCGCCTCACCTACGCACTGCGTCCGGACGGCATCGAGTGGCCGACGAAGGAAGATGGCAAGCCCAGCTTCAAGCTGGAAGACCTGGCGCGCGCCAACGGACTGCTGCACGCGTCCGCGCACGACGCGCTCTCCGACGTGCGCGCCACCATCGCACTGGCGCGCCTGATTCGCGACAGACAACCCAGGCTCTTCGATTTCGCCTTCGGCCTGCACAAGAAGGACCGCGTCGCGCGCGAACTCGGCTTGCCTTCGTCGCGCGAGACGGCCAAGCCCTTTTTGCATGTCTCCGGCATGTTCCCGGTCGAGCGCGGCTGCCTTGGCGTGATGTGGCCCCTTGCCAGCCACCCGGCCAACAAGAACGAACTGATTGCCTGGGACCTGGCGCACGACCCGAGCGAACTGCGCGACCTCGACGTCGATACCTTGCGCCTGCGTCTTTTCACGCGCACGGCGGACCTTCCCGAGGGCGTGACGCGCCTGCCGGTGAAAGGCATTCACCTCAACAAGTCGCCCATGGTGGTCGGCAACCTGCGCACGCTCAGCGACGCGATGACCGCACGCTGGAACATCGATCTCGAAGCCGCCATGCGCCACGCCGCCATCGCGCGCGACCTCCCGGACATGAGCGCGATCTGGCCACAGGTCTACGCACGGCCGAGGGAGGCTCCGCCCGATGTGGACGAAGACCTCTACGGCGGCTTCGTCGGCCATGCGGACCGGCGGCGCCTCGACCAGTTGCGCGGCCTCACGCCGGCAGAGCTGGCGCGAGACCGCACGGGGTTCGACGACGCACGCCTGGGTGAACTGCTGTTTCGCTACCGCGCACGCAACTGGCCCGAATCGCTGAGCGCCGAGGAAGCCGAGCGCTGGGAGGCACACCGCGCTGCGCGTCTCCTGGAAGGCGAGGGCGGCGCACGCAACGTCGATGTGCTCTTCAGCGAGATCGACGCGCTGTCCGAAACGGCGGACGAGCGCGGCGAAGCGCTGCTCGGCGCGCTCTACGAGTACGCCGAAGCGATCACGCCCGAACGCTGAACTTCAGGGATTTCTCATGAATGCCACCGTCGACGCGCTCGCCGACTTCGTCACGCGCCACCCCAGGCTCTTCGTGCTGACAGGCGCGGGGTGCAGCACCGAGTCCGGCATTCCGGACTATCGCGACGCCCATGGCCACTGGAAGCGGCCATCGCCCGTCACCTTCCAGGCTTTCACGGGCGAGGACGCCACGCGCCGCCGCTACTGGGCGCGCAGCCTGGTCGGCTGGCCGACGATGGCGAATGCGAGACCGGGCGCTGCACACCGCGCGCTCGCGCAGATGGAAAGGGCCGGACGCATCGGCCTGCTGCTGACGCAGAACGTCGATGGCCTGCACAACGCGGCCGGCAGCCGCCAGACCATCGACCTCCATGGCCGCATCGACACGGTGCGCTGCCTGGCCTGCGAGACGCGCACGCCGCGCACCGAATTCCAGGCCACCTTGCGCGCGCGCAACCCGCGCTGGGCCGAGCTCGAGGCGCGTGCCGCACCCGATGGCGACGCCGACCTCGACGGGCTCGACTTCGGCGCCTTCGACGTGCCCGATTGCCCGCTGTGTGGCGGCATGCTCAAGCCAGACGTGGTGTTCTTCGGCGAGAGCGTGCCGAAGGAACGCGTGGCCGCGTCCTTCGCCGCGCTGGAGCAGGCCGACGCGATGCTGGTCGCGGGCTCGTCGCTGATGGTGTACTCGGGCTACCGCTTCGTCCAGGCTGCGGCCGCCGCGGGCAAGCCGATTGCAGCGGTGAACCTGGGGCTGACGCGCGCCGATGCGCTGTTCTCGCTCAAGGTCGAACAGCCGGTGGGTGAGACGCTCTCGAAACTGGCATGAACGACGTTGTCGCGACCCGTCCTGCCAGGTGCAGCGAGGCGGTCGCGGCCGGCGACTCGGCCAGCAGCCGACCCCTGCGAAAGACCTTGAGCCGCGTCGCGCGCAGGCGGATCGCCTCCACCGTGTCGCGCGCCTGCAGCAGCACGAAGCTCGCATCGCAACCTGCATCGAGGCCGTAGCCTTCCAGGTGCATCACCTTCGCCGCGTTGGCGGTCACCGCGTCGAAGCAGCGTCGGATGCCGGCCTGGCCCGTCATCTGCGCCACGTGCAGCCCCATGTGCGCCACTTCGAGCATGTCGCCGGAGCCCATGCCGTACCACGGGTCCATCACGCAATCGTGGCCGAAGGCGACGTTCACACCGGCGGCCATCAGCTCGGGGACGCGGGTCATGCCACGGCGTTTCGGATAGCTGTCGTGGCGGCCCTGCAGCGTGATGTTGATCAGCGGGTTGGCGATCACGGCGACGCCGCTCTCGGCGATCAGCGGCAGCAACTTGCTCACGTAGTAGTTGTCCATGCTGTGCATGGAGGTGCAGTGCGAGCCGGTCACCCGGCCCTGCAAGCCGAGGCGCTGCGTCTCGAAGGCCAGCGTCTCGATGTGTCGCGAGAGTGGATCGTCGGATTCGTCGCAGTGCATGTCGACCAGCTTGCCGCTGGCCGCGGCGATCTCCATCAGGAGCTTCACGCTGGCCGCGCCATCGGCCATCGTGCGCTCGAAGTGCGGGATGCCGCCGACCACGTCGACGCCCTTGTCGAGTGCACGCTTCAGGTTGCCGACGCCGCCGGCCGAGCGCAGAACGCCGTCCTGCGGGAAGGCGACCAGTTGCAGGTCGATGTACGGCGCAACCTGCCGCTTGACCTCGAGCAGCGCATCGACGGCCAACAGGCTCGGGTCGCTCGTGTCCACATGCGTGCGGATCGCGAGCAATCCCCTGGCAACGGCCCAGTCGCAATAGGCCAACGCCCGCTCGATCAGCGCCTCGGCCTTCAGCAGCGGCTTGAGCTCGCCCCACAGCGCGATGCCTTCCAGCAGCGTGCCGCTCTCGTTGATGCGTGGCAGGCCGTAGCTCAGGGTCGCGTCCATGTGGAAATGCGGGTCGACGAAGTGCGGCGACACCAGCAGGCCGCCGGCGTCGAGCGTCTCGTGCGCCGGGGCCTGGAGCCCGGCCGTGACTTCCGCGATGCGACCGTCCCGCACCGCAATCGACATGTCCGTGCGGCCGTCGGGGAGGGTGGCATGGGTGACAAGAAGATCGAGCATCACCGTTCACCTTTTCGATAGGGTTTCATCAGCGCCTGAGGATAGGCCGCCTTGCGCGCCACGAGCACCAGCGCCAGGATCGACAGCAGGTACGGCAGCATCAGGTACAGCTGGTAGGGCAGCAGCGCGTCGCCTGACTGCTGCAGCCGCAGTTGCAGCGCGTCGAAGAACGCAAAGAGCAACGCGCCCAGCAGAGCCTTGCCGGGTCGCCACGACGCGAACACCACCAGCGCCACACAGATCCAGCCGCGGCCGTTGACCATGTTGAAGAAGAACGCGTTGAAGGCCGACAGCGTGAGGAAAGAGCCCGCCACGCCCATCAGCGCCGAGCCGGCCACGATCGCGCCGGTGCGCGTGCCGATCACAGACACGCCCTGGCCTTCTGCCGCCTGGGGGTTCTCGCCGACCATCCGGATCGCCAGGCCGAGCGGCGTGCGATAGAGCACCCAGCCGATCAGCGGCACCAGCAGCAGCGCGAGCAGCGTGAGCGCCGTCTGCGCGTTGAGCACCGGAATCGGCAGCCAGTCCATGGGCGCGAACGGTGTGATGGTCGGCGGCGTGTTCACCTTCGGGAAGCTCACGCGGTAGCCGTAGTAGCTGAGCGACGTGGCCAGCAGCGTGATGCCCAGCCCCGCCACGTGCTGCGACAGCGCCAGCCCGACGGTGAGCCAGGCATGCAGCAGGCCGAAGGCCGCGCCGGTGAGGGCGGCCACGCCGACACCGACCCACAGCGGCGCGCCGCCGAACACCGCGAGCCATCCCGCAAAGGCGCCCGCGACCATGATCCCTTCGATGCCGAGATTGAGAACGCCGGCACGCTCGCACAGCAGCACGCCCAGCGTGCCGAAGATGAGCGGCGTGGCGATGCGCAGCACCGCGACCCAGAAGGCGGGGTTGGCGAGGATGTCGAGCAGGTCGGTCACTTCCACCGCACCCGGTACTGCGCCAGCAGCATCGCCACCAGCACCGAGATCAGCGAGGTTGCGACGATCACGTCGGCGATGTAGGTCGGCACGCTCACTGCGCGGCTCATGCTGTCGGCCCCTACGAGCACGCCGGCCACGAACACGCTTGCCGCCACGACGCCCAGCGGATGCAGGCCCGCGAGCATCGCGATCACGATGCCGCTGTAGCCGTAGCCGGGCGACATGTCGAGCGTGACGTAGCCGGTGCGGCCGGCCACTTCGATGGCGCCGGCCAGACCGGCCAGCGCGCCCGACAGCAAAGCCACCGCCACCACCGTGCGCGTGGTCGCAACGCCCGCAAATGCCGCGGCGCGTGGATTGGCGCCGACCGCGCGGATGTCGAAGCCCAGCACGGTGTGCTTGAGCAGCGCCCACACACCCACCGAGAGCACCAGGGCCCAGAGCAGGCCGGTGTGGACACGGGTCTGGGCGATCAGCTTTCCCAATTCGAGGTCGCCTTGCAGCGCCACGCTCTGCGGCCAGCCCATGGCGGACGGGTCTTTCATCGGGCCGTCCAGCAGCGCGCCGACGCCGAGCAGCACGATGAAGTTGAACAGCAGTGTCGTCACGACCTCGTCGACGCCCAGTTTCGCCTTCATGAGCGCGGGGCCGAGCAACAGCAACGCACCGGCCAGCGCGGCGGCGAGCATCATGAACGGAAAAAGAAGCCAGTGCGACAGCTCGAATCCCGTACCGCCATGCATGCCGCCGACCGCGATTGCCGCGAGCGCGCCGGCATAGAGCTGGCCTTCGGCGCCGATGTTGAAGAGCCGCGCGCGGAACGCCACGGCGGCGGACAGACCGGTCAGCGTGAGCGGAATCGTGCGCGTCAGCGTCTCGCTCAGCGCGAAAACCGAGCCGAAGCCGCCCTTGAGCAGCAGCGCGTAGGTCTGCCCCACCGGCTGACCGGCCCACAGCACGAGCAACGCGGTGACGGCGAGCGTGAACAGCACCGCGCCGAAGGGCGCGAACACCAGTGCGGCACGCGAGACGCCAGGGCGCTTCTCCAGCCTCATGCCGTGCTCTCGTCGTGTACGCCGGCCATCGCAAGGCCGATGGTCTCCCGCGTCCAGGCGTCGGCCGCGCGCGCCTCGACGAGTTCACCGCCGTGCATCACGGCAATGCGATCACCGAGCACCATGACCTCGTCGAGGTCGTCCGAAATCACGAGCACCGCTGCACCGGCATCGCGCGCTGCGACGAGTTGCTGCTGCACATAGGCCACGGCGCCGATGTCCAGCCCCCAGGTGGGTTGGTGCGCAACGATGAGCCTGGGTGTCGCCACGGCGCCATCCGGGGCGAGCAGGGCCCGGCCGAGGATCAGCTTCTGCATGTTCCCGCCCGACAGCGAGCGGGCCGTGGCGTCGAGCCCGCCGCCGCGCACGTCGAACGCCTGCACGATGCGCTGCGCCTGGGCGCGCGCTGTCGCGCGCCGTACCACCGGCCCCCGGCGAAAGTCCGAGCCGCGCAGCCGCTCGGACACGGCGTTTTCCCAGAGCGGCAGGTCGCCGACCACGCCGACCGCATGCCGGTCCTCGGGGATGCGCGCCACGCCTTGCTGCACCAGCCACGCCGGCGAGGCGCGCAACGGTGCGCCGAGCAACCGCACCGTGCCGGCGGTGGCGCGGCGCGTGCCGCACAACAGCTCGGCCAATGCGACCTGGCCGTTGCCCGAAACAGCCTGCGTGGTGCCGGCGGCCGGTACCTCGGCCACCAGCTTGCCACCGCGCAGCACCGCGATGCGGTGCGACACGCGCAGCACCTCGCCGAGCTTGTGGCTGATGAAGATGATCGACAGGCCCTGGGCCACCATTTCGGCGAGCGTGTCGAACAGCGCCTCGCTCTCCTGCGGCGTGAGCACCGCGGTCGGCTCGTCGAGGATGAGGATGCGCGCTCCGCGGTACAGCGCCTTCAGGATTTCGACGCGCTGCCGCTCGCCGACCGACAGCGTGCCGACCCTCGCCTCAGGCACTACCGGCAGGCCGAAGCGCTGCGCCACGTCGAGCAGCTTCGCGCGCGCCTCGGTGCGGCGCGTGAACGGCTGCCAGAGCGGCTCGCTGCCCATCATCACGTTGTCGAGCACGCTCAGGTTGTCGGCCAGCGTGAAGTGCTGGTGCACCATGCCGATGCCGGCGGCCAGGGCCGCCTTCGGGTTGCCAGGGGCCAGCGGCGCACCGAACACGTCGATGTCGCCTTCGTCGGCGCGGTAGTGGCCGAACAGGATCGACATCAGCGTCGACTTGCCCGCGCCGTTCTCGCCGAGCAGCGCCAACACCTCGCCGCGCGCCAGCGTCAGCGAGATGCCGTCGTTCGCGACCAGCGTGCCGAAGCGCTTGGTGATGCCGCGCAGTCGCAGCACCGTTTCATGCGCGACCGCTACTTCCATGCCGCCAGGAAGGCCAGCAGCACTTTCGCCGAGTTGTCCGCGGCGATGCCCATGAAGGTGCCCATTTCGTTTTCGCCGTCGCCGCCGCCCGCCAGGTCGCTGAGCGAGCGGAAGGCGATGTATGGAACGCCGTTGCTGTACGCCACCATGCCGACCGCCGCGGTTTCCATGTCGAGCACGTTGGCCTGGAAGGTCTTGAAGGTGTATTCGCGAAACGCCTTGTTGTCCATGAAGGCCTGGCCCGACACGCCGTTGCCGCCGATCACCAGCTGCGGCTTGCGCGGCAGGCACTTGCCGGCGCTGCAGTTGGCCAGCTCGACGTTGCGGATGCTGCGTGCCACTTCGAGCATCTTCGGATCGGTCTCGAACCAGAACTTGCGCGTGATCTGCGGGTTCGCCGCCGAGCGCACCTCGACCGGTCGCGGATGCAGCATGCCGAAGGCCGGCAGCGTCGCGTCCTGGATGAACGGCGGCGCGCTGTAGCGGCCCGGCGCCGTCTCGCGCGCCATCAGCACCTCGAGGTACTGGCCCCATTGCGCGGGCACCGTGACGTCGCCCACGTGCAACTGCGGGTTGACGCCGCCGGCAATGCCACTGAACACGATGTGGCTGACCTTGAAGCGGTCGAGCGCGAGCTGCGTGTTCATCGTGGCGTTCGTCATGCTGATGCCGGACAGGAACAGCACCACCGGCTTGCCCGCCAGCGTTCCGGTCGTGAAGGTGTTGCCATTGAGGCTGTGGCTGCGCGCGTCTGCAAGCTTCGACGCGAGCAGCACGATTTCGGGCTGGAAGGCCGAGATCACGGCGATGCGCGGCGTGTCGTCCAGGCGGGCACCGCTCCCGGAGCCCGGCAGGCCCGCACAGCCGGCAAGCCCGCCCGCCAGGGCGCAGGCCGCGAGCAACGAACGCCAGCGCATCACTTGGCGGTGGACTTCGGTTGGGTGTCGTCGACCTTGACCGTGACCTTGCCGGCCAGGATGTCGGCTTCCTTGGCCTTGACCTTGGCGACGATCGGCGCCGGCACCTTGGCCTCGAAGGTGCCGAGCGGCGCGAGCTCGGAGCCCTTGTGCTTCATCATCGAATACGGGCCGTAGTCTTCCGCGGTGAACTTGCCTTCCTTCACGAGCTTGATGGCACGGTCGGCCGAGGGCTCGAAGTTCCACAGCGCCGAGGCCACCACCGTCTCGGGGTACTGCGCCTGCGTGTTGATCACGTTGCCGATCGCGAGCTTGCCCTTTTCCTTGGCCGCGTCGCTCACGCCGAAGCGCTCCGCGTACATGATGTCGGCACCCTTGTCGATCATCGCGAAGGCCGCCTCCTTGGCCTTCGGCGGATCGAACCAGCTGTTGATGAAGCTCACGCTGAATTCGACCTTCGGATTCGTCTCTTTCGCGCCGGCCATGAAGGCGTTCATGAGCCGGTTCACCTCGGGGATGGGGAAGCCGCCGACCATGCCGATCTTGTTCGTCTTGGTCATGCCGCCGGCGATCATGCCGGTGAGGTAGGCCGGCTCCTGGATGTAGTTGTCGAACACGCTCAGGTTCGGCGCCTGCGGCTTGCCCGACGAACCGAGCAGGAACGAGGTCTTCGGGAAGTC
>SEGN01000106.1 GCA_004211245.1 Variovorax sp. | reverse complement strand
GTGTTCAAGCCCGAAGACCTGGGCGTGGACGTCAAGCCGCGCCTGAAGACCCTCAAGGTCAGCGAGCCGCCCAAGCGCGGCGCCGGCATCAAGGTGGCCGACGTGGCCGCCCTGGTCGAAAAACTCAAGAACGAAGCGAAGGTGATCTGAACATGGCCGCACTTGTCATTGCCGAACACGACCACGCCAGCATCAAGCCGGCCACCCTCAACACCGTGACCGCGGCCATCGCCTGCGGTGGCGACGTGCACGTGCTCGTCGCGGGTGCCAATGCCGCCGAAGCCGGCAAGGCTGCCGCGCAGATCGCGGGCGTCTCGAAGGTCATCGTGGCCGACAGCCCGTCGCTCGCCGAGAACCTTGCGGAGAACGTCGCCGCGCAGGTCCTGGCGATCGCCTCCAACTACAGCCACATCCTGTTCCCCTCGACCGCCAACGGCAAGAACGTCGCCCCGCGCGTGGCCGCCAAGCTGGACGTGGCGCAGATCTCCGACATCACCAAGGTCGACTCGCCCGACACCTTCGAGCGCCCGATCTATGCGGGCAACGCCATCGCCACCGTGCAGAGCAGCGATGCGACCAAAGTCATCACCGTTCGCACCACCGGTTTCGATGCGGCGGCTGCCACGGGTGGCAGCGCGACGGTCGAGACCGCAGACGGCGTGGCCGACTCGGGCAAGAGCAGCTTCGTGGGCCGCGAGGTCACCAAGAGCGAGCGCCCTGAACTGACGGCCGCCAAGATCATCGTCTCCGGTGGCCGCGCGCTCGGCAGCGCCGAGAAGTTCACTGAAGTGATGGCGCCGCTGGCCGACAAGCTCAACGCAGGCCTGGGCGCGAGCCGTGCCGCGGTGGACGCGGGCTACGCGCCGAACGACTGGCAGGTGGGCCAGACCGGCAAGATCGTGGCGCCGCAGCTCTACATCGCGGCCGGCATCTCGGGCGCGATCCAGCATCTGGCCGGCATGAAGGATTCCAAGGTGATCGTCGCGATCAACAAGGACGAAGAGGCGCCGATCTTCTCCGTGGCCGACTACGGCCTCGTGGCCGACCTGTTCACGGCTGTGCCGGAACTCGTCAAGGCACTTTGATTCGCGTTCATTGAACCGAAGTCATCAAGGACATGCTGTTCGACATCGAGCACCTCGCGAACATCGCGCAGGTCGCGCAGATGCCGGGCCTCGAAGACGCCGGTCTCGAAACCGCCCAGGCCGTGCTCGAGGAATGCGCGCGCTTCAACCAGGACGTGATCGCGCCGCTCAACGTGGCCGGCGACCGCAACCCCTCGTCCTTCAAGGACGGCGTGGTCACCACCACGCCGGGCTTCAAGGAAGCCTTCGCGCAGTACGCAGCGGGCGGCTGGCAGGGACTTCAGCACCCGGCCGAGTTCGGCGGGCAGGGCCTGCCCAAGACCATCGGCGCGGCCTGCGGCGAGATGCTGAACTCGGCCAACATGAGCTTCGCGCTGTGCCCGTTGCTGAGCGACGGCGCCACCGAAGCGTTGCTCACGGCCGGGTCGGACGAACTGAAGGCGGTCTATCTGGAAAAGCTGATCAGCGGCCAGTGGACCGGCACGATGAACCTCACCGAGCCGCAGGCCGGCAGCGATCTCGCGATGGTGCGCAGCCGTGCCGAGCCGCAACCCGATGGCACCTACAAGGTCTTCGGCACCAAGATCTTCATCACCTACGGTGAGCACGACATGGCCGAGAACATCGTGCACCTCGTGCTCGCGCGCGTGACCGGCGCGCCCGAGGGCGTCAAGGGCATCAGCCTCTTCGTCGTGCCGAAGTTCATGGTCGGGAAAGACGGCTCGCTCGGTGCGCGCAACGACGTGCACTGCGTGAGCATCGAGCACAAGATGGGCATCAAGGCCTCGCCCACGGCCGTGCTGCAGTACGGCGACCACGGCGGCGCGGTGGGCTACCTTGTCGGCCAGGAGAACCGCGGCCTCGAGTACATGTTCATCATGATGAACTCGGCGCGTTACGCCGTCGGCATGCAGGGCATCGCGGTGGCCGAGCGCGCCTACCAGCACGCAGTGGCCTACGCCAAGGACCGCGTGCAGAGCCGCCCGGTCGATGGCTCGATCAACGCCAGCGCGCCGATCATTCACCACCCCGACGTGAAGCGCATGCTCATGACGATGCGCGCCTATACCGAGGGCTGCCGCGCGATGGCGTCCGTCGCCGCCGCCGCCTACGACGCCGCGCACCATCATCCCGATGCCGACACGCGCAAGCAGAACGCGGCCTTCTACGAGTACATGGTGCCGCTGGTCAAGGGCTTCAGCACCGAGATGAGCCTCGAAGTCACCTCGCTCGGCGTGCAGGTGCACGGCGGCATGGGCTTCATCGAGGAGACCGGTGCGGCGCAGTACTACCGCGACGCCAAGATCCTCACGATCTACGAAGGTACGACCGCGATCCAGGCCAACGACCTGGTCGGCCGCAAGACCGCACGCGACGGCGGCCAGACCGCGAAGGCGATCGCCGCGCAGATCGAGAAGACGGAAGCCGAACTCGCCAGGCGCGAGAGCGCTGCCTCGGCCGCGATGCTGAAGAACCTGAAGGCGGCCCGCCTGGCCTTCGTCGACGTGGTGAACTTCGTCGCCGGCCAGACCAAGGCCTCGCCGAACGCGGTGTTCTCGGGCAGCGTGCCGTACCTGATGGCTGCGGGCAATCTCGTGGCCGGCTGGCAACTGGCCCGCTCGCTGATCATTGCGGAAGACCAGGCCTCGCACAACGTGGACGTGGCGTTCATGCAAGCCAAGGTCGCAACCGCACGCTTCTACGCCGAGCACATCCTGAACAAGGTGCCGGGCATTCGCGACAGCATCGTCGACGGTGCCGAGAGCGTCACGGCGCTGGCCCTCGAAGCCTTCTGAGTCGAGCTTCCCCCCAACTTCAAGAGACAACAAGTCATGTCGAAACTGCCCCCCGTGCTGGCCAACCTGCCGCTGCCCATCATCGGCTCGCCGCTCTTCATCATCAGCACGCCCAAGCTCGTCATCGCGCAATGCAAGGCCGGCGTGGTCGGCTCGATGCCGGCGCTCAACGCGCGGCCGGCGGCGCAGCTCGAAGAGTGGCTGATCGAGATCACCGAAGAACTCGCGGCGTACAACAAGGCGAATCCCGACAAGCCTGCGGCGCCTTTCGCGATCAACCAGATCGTGCACAAGAGCAACGACCGCCTGCAGCACGACATGGAGATGGTCGTGAAGTACAAGGTGCCGATCGTCATCACGTCGCTCGGCGCGCGCACCGACCTCAACGACGCGGTGCACGGCTATGGTGGCGTCACGCTGCACGACATCATCGACAACCGGTTCGCCAAGAAGGCGATCGAGAAGGGCGCCGACGGCCTCATCGCGGTGGCCGCCGGCGCCGGAGGTCACGCGGGCGTGAAGAGCCCGTTCGCGCTGATCCAGGAAATCCGCCAATGGTTCGACGGCCCGGTCGCGCTGTCGGGTTCGATCTCGACGGGCGACGCGGTGCTCGCGGCGCAGGCCATGGGCGCCGACTTCGCCTACATCGGCACCGCCTTCATCGCGACCGACGAGGCGCGCGCCAGCGACGGCTACAAGCAGGCGATCGTCGACGGCAGCTCCGACGACATCGTCTACTCGAACCTCTTCACCGGCGTGCACGGCAACTATCTGGCACCGTCGATCGTCGCGGCCGGGATGGACCCTGCCAACCTGCCCGAAGGCGACCTGAAGACCATGGACTTCGGCACGGGAGCCGGTGCCAAGGTGAAGGCCTGGAAGGACATCTGGGGATCGGGGCAGGGCATCGGGGCCATCACCGAAGTGGCGAGCGCCGCGGCCTACATCGAGAAGCTCAAGCGCGAGTACCAGGAGGCACGTCGGCGCCTGTCGCTCTGAACGCGCATGACCGCCAGCGGCCGCATGCCCCTGATCGATGTGATCAAGGGCCTGGCCTGCCTGGCGATCGTCGGTCACCACTTTGCCCTCTACGGGCCGATGCCGGATGGCGCGGCCGTGCTCGCGCCCGCGCTGTTCCAGTGGTTCATCGACCAGGGCCGGCTCGCCGTCCAGGTGTTCCTGGTGGTCGGCGGTTTCCTGGCCGCCGCGAGCCTGGCGCCTGACGGCGCGCTGCGCGGCGTGCGGCCCGGCGTCCGCATTGCGCAGCGGTATGTGCGGCTGGTGATGCCGTACTTCGTCGCACTCATCTTCAGCGTGCTGGTCGCCGCTGTCGCGCGTCCCTGGCTCGACGACGACCTGGTGCCGGTGGCGCCGACGCTGATGCAGCTGGTCGCGCACGGGCTGCTGCTGCAGGATTTGCTGGGGCAGGAGGCCCTTTCGGCCGGGGTCTGGTACGTTGCCGTCGACTTCCAGCTCTTCACGCTCGCGCTGGCGGTGCTGGCGTTGGCCGACGGTGCGCGCTGGTTCGGCGTGGCCCTGGTGCTGGCGGGCACGGTGGCCTCCCTGGCCGTGTTCAACCGCGAGGCCCTGCTCGACAACACCGCGCTTTACTTTTTCGGTTCCTATGGACTGGGCATGCTGACCTTCTGGATCGGCCGCGCCCGCCGTGCGAGCACCTGGTGGTTGTCGCTCGTGCTGCTGACCGCCGTCGGCGCGGCCATGCTCGCGCTGGAGTGGCGAAGCCGCATCGCCATCGCGCTCGTCACCGCCCTGGCGCTGGCCGTGCTGCAGCGCAGTGACGCTCTCGAGCGGGTGCCCGCCTTCGGCGGCGCCACGCTCGTGCGTCTGGGGCACGTTTCCTACTCGTTGTTCCTGCTGCATTTCCCGGTGCTGCTGGCGGTCAGTGCGATCGATGCGCGTTGGGGGCCCATCAGTCCCTGGATCGATGCCGCAGGTCTGGTGTTGGCCTTCGCGGTGTCGATCGGCGCTGCGGTCCTGGTTCACCGTGTCGTCGAGTCGCGGCATCCGGACTGGCGCGCCGCGCTGGCGCTGTTCGCGGCACTGCTGCTGTGCGGCTCGCTGATGTCGCGCTGAAGAGACGCCTCTCAGGCGATTGCGCAGATCGCGCCGAGGGCGCACCCTCCGGACTCGCCATCGCCACCCATGAGGCGTATGATTGCGCAATATTCAGTAATTACTGAAAATACACAAAACAACGGAAATGCAAGACCACCCATCCTCGACGCCGTCGTTGCGGTCGCAGGCCTCGTCCGGGCCGGGTGGTGTGGTGCAGGGCGGCGCGGCCTTGCTGTGGCTGCCGCAGGCCGCACTGCTGGCGTGGGCCGTCCAAGGTCTCGCCTCAGGGCAAGGTTTTGCGGCCGTACTGCTGCCGGCCGGCGGCATCCTGCTGTTGGGCGTGTTGCGCGCGGGCTGCGAAGCATGGGGTGCCCGGCGCGTCTTTGCGCAGGCGAGGGCGCAGTTGTCGCGCTTGCGCGCGCAGGTCGCCGCATCGCTGGCGGCCGGCTCGCCGCTCGACCGCAGCCGCGCCCCGTCGGGCCTGGCCGCCAGCGTCCTGGCGGAGCAGGCCGAGGCCATCGTGCCGTACCTCGTGCGTTACCAGCCGGCGCGCTGGCGCGTGACGGTGGTGCCACCGGTCATCCTGCTGGTGGTGGCAAGCCTTTCGTGGGTGGCGGCACTGGTGCTGCTGCTGGCCGCACCGCTGATTCCGCTTTTCATGGCCTTGGTCGGCCTGCGCGCGCAGGCAGCGAGCAAGGCTCAGCTGGTCGAGATGGGCGGGATGAACGCGTTCCTGCTGGACCGTTTGCGCGGCCTGGCCACATTGCGTGCGCTGGGCGCGATCGACGCCACTGCCGCGCGGCTCGAGGCGTCGGCGCAGTCGTTGCGCCAACGCACGATGGCCGTGCTGCGCATTGCGTTTCTCTCTTCGGCGGTGCTCGAGTTGTTCTCGGCCCTCGGCGTGGCGATGGTGGCGGTGTATGTCGGCTTCCATCTGCTCGGCACCCTGGCCTCGGGTGCCTGGGGCGCGCAGCTCAGCCTGGGCCAGGGCCTGTTCGTGCTGCTGCTGGCGCCAGCGTTTTTCGAGCCGCTGCGCGAACTCGCGGCCGTCTGGCACGACCGCGCGGCCGGCGAGGCGGCGTTCGACGCGCTCGAGGAGCTCGAACGTCATGCCGTGCCACTGCCGGGCGCGGACGCCGCGGTGCTGGGCATCGAGCGTGGCAATTTGCAGCCGGGCCGCGCGCCGTCGGTCAGGGTGCGCGGCCTGCACTTTGCCCACCCGGGCGAGGCGCCGCTGTTCGACGGCTACGACCTGCGCATTGCGCCCGGCGAACACGTGGCGCTGAGGGGCGCCAGCGGTTCCGGCAAGACGGCGCTGTTGTCGTTGCTGGCCGGCCTCATGCCGGCAGCGCGCGGCGAGATCGAGATCGGCGGTGTGCCGCTCACCTCGCGCAGTGTTGCCGCGCTGCGCGACCGCATCGGCTGGATGGGACAGCGTCCGCATGTTTTCGCCACCTCGGTCGAGCGCAATGTCACGCTCGGGCGCGACGGCGTCGATGCGGCGCAGGTGTGCGACGCGGTGCGGTTCGCGCAACTCGGGGGCGTTGTGCAAGCCCGCCCTGAAGCGGCGTTGGGCGAGGGCGGCGTGGGGCTTTCGGGCGGCGAGGCCGTGCGACTCGCGCTGGCCCGGGTGGCTGCGCATCCGCACGCCGATCTGCTGTTGGTCGATGAGCCGACGGCGCACCTCGACACCGAAACCGCCGAACGTGTGGTCGATGCGCTGTTGGCACTGGCGCGTGGCAAGACGCTGCTGGTGGCCACGCACGACCCCGTGCTCGCGGCGCGCATGGGCCGAGTGATCGACCTGGACGATCTCCCGATGGAGCGGGCCGCATGAGAACCCCGTGGCACGAACTACGCGCGGTGCTGCAGCCGTTCCTGGCGGCGCGGCCGCGCGCCCTGCTCTGGGGCGCCATGCTCGCCGCGTCGACGGTGTTGATGGGCATGGCGTTGCTGGGCCTGTCCGGCTGGTTCATCACCGCGACGGCACTGGCCGGCCTCCACCTCGCGACCGCCTTCATGTTCGACGTGTTTGCGCCGTCGGCCGGCATCCGGCTGCTGGCCGTCGGCCGCACCGTGTCGCGCTACTTCGAGCGCCTGGTGACGCACGACGCCACTTTCGGCGTGCTGGCCGCGTTGCGCGTTCGCCTGTTTCGCGGCTGGGCGCAGGTGGAGTCCGCCCGCGCCTTGCGCGCCCAGCCGGCGAAGCTGCTGTTTCGCCTGACCTCCGACATCGATGCGCTGGAGTCGCTCTACCTGCGGCTTCTGGTGCCGGCCATGGCCGCGCTGGGCGCCGCGCTGCTGGCGGGGGCGATCCTCGGGTTCATGCACATCGGCGCGGGCCTGGCGCTCGCGGCGTGGCTCGTCGCGAGCGGCTGGGGGTTGGCGGCATGGGCCGCACGCCGGTCACGCCGGCCCGCGGTGCTGCGTGCACACGGCATGGAGGCCCTGCGCGCGCGCGCCGTCGACCTGGTCGCGGGGCAGACCGACCTGGTGATGGCCGGACGGCTCGATGCCCAGCGCGCGGCGCTCGTCGGTGCCGACGCACGGCTGGCCCGGGCCGACCTCGCGCTGAACCGGCTGGAGACTGCTGCCGGCGTAGGTTACGGCGTGGCCGGCACGCTGACGCTGGCGGCCGTGCTGCTGGTGGTCGGGCTGCTCGCCGGCGAGGGCGCGATCGGCGCCCCGGCAGCGGCGCTTGCGCTGCTGGTGGCGCTGACCGCCGTCGAGCCATTCGCCGCACTGCGGCGCGGCGCACTCGACGCCGGCCGCACCTGGCTGGCGGTGCGCCGGCTCGGGCCACGCATGTCGGCGCCGGACGAACCGGCTGCCACGCGCGCCATTTCCTCCAAGTTCGCGCTCCGGCTGACCGACATCACGGCAACCCACCCGGGCAGCGCCTCGCGCTTGCTGCAGCATCTCTCGTTGCAAGTGGCCGCTGGAGAACGCGTCGCGCTGGTCGGCCCGAGCGGTGCCGGCAAGTCGACCCTGCTCGCAGTCGCCACCGGCGAACTGCTGCCGCTGGCCGGCACGACCGATGGCCAACCCGCCTGCCTGCTGACCCAGCGCACCGAACTCTTCCAGGACAGCCTGCGCGACAACCTGCGCCTGGCCGACCCGGCGGCCGACGATGCACGGCTGTGGGCTGCGTTGCAGCAGGCAGGTCTTGCCGACGAGGTGCGTGGCATGGCCGCGGGCCTGGACACGCGGCTGGGCGAGGGCGGTCTGGGCCTCTCGGGCGGCCAGTCGCGCCGGCTGGCGCTGGCCCGCCTGTTCCTGCGCGACACGCCGTTCTGGGTGCTCGACGAGCCCACCGAAGCGCTCGACACCGCGACCGCCCGCGACGTGCTCGTGCGTCTGCGCGCGCAGGCCGGCGGGCGCAGCCTGCTTGTCGCCACCCATCTGCGGCGCGAGGCCGAACTGGCCGACCGGCTCGTCTGCCTGCGCGAGGGCCGCATCGTCGCCGACCTGCGCCGTGGCACCGAGGCGTTCGATGCCGCCTTGCGCGCACTGCGACCCGATTGAAGAAGAAAGACAGAGGAAAGGACCCCCCATGGATCTCGACATCGTTGCACTCTCGCGGTTGCAGTTCGCCGTCACGGCGCTGTACCACTTCCTGTTCGTGCCGCTCACGCTCGGGCTTTCGATCCTGCTGGCGATCATGGAAACCGTCTACGTGATGACGGGCCGCGTGATCTGGCGCGACATGACCAAGTTCTGGGGCGTGCTCTTCGGCATCAACTTCGCGATGGGCGTCGCGACCGGCGTGGTGATGGAGTTCCAGTTCGGCATGAACTGGAGCTACTACAGCCACTACGTCGGCGACATCTTCGGCGCGCCGCTGGCCATCGAAGGGCTCATGGCGTTCTTCATGGAAGCGACCTTCGTCGGCCTGTTCTTCTTCGGCTGGGACAAGCTCTCGAAAGTCGGCCACCTGGTCACGACGTGGGCCGTGGCGATCGGCTCGAACTTTTCGGCGCTGTGGATCCTGATCGCCAACGGCTGGATGCAGAACCCGGTCGGCTCGGCCTTCAATCCGCAGACCATGCGCATGGAAGTGACCGACTTCTTCGCGGTGCTCACCAATCCGGTGGCGCAGGCCAAGTTCGTGCACACCGTGTCGGCCGGGTACGTGTGTGCGGCGGTGTTCGTGCTGGGTGTGTCGGCCTGGTACCTGCTCAAGGGCCGCCACGTCGAACTGGCCAAGCGGTCCATGACGGTTGCCGCGTCGTTCGGCCTCGCCGCGGCACTCTCGGTCGCGGTGCTGGGCGACGAGAGCGGCTACCTCTCGAGCGAACACCAGAAGATGAAGCTCGCGGCCATCGAAGGCATGTGGGAAACCAAGCCCGCGCCGGCCGCCTTTACCGTGGTCGGCTTCCCCGACCAGGCCGCGCGCGAGACGCACTACGCCTTCCACATTCCAGCCGTGATGGGCCTGATCGGCACGCGCTCGCTCGATACCGTGATCCCGGGCATCGACGAACTCGTGAAGCGCGCCGAGGTCCGCATCCGCCAGGGCATCAAGGCCTACGACGCGCTGCAGCAGATCCGTGCGGCCGGCAGCACGCAGACCCTCACGCAGGGCGTGCGCGACAGCTTCGAGAACAACGGGCCCGACCTGGGCTACGCACTGCTGCTCAAGCGCTACGTGGACGACCCGCGCCAGGCCACCGACGAACAGATCGCCAAGGCCGCCTGGGACACCGTGCCGCAGGTCGCGCCGCTGTTCTGGCTGTTCCGCGTGATGGTCGGCATCGGCATGATCCTGATCCTTCTCACCGGCACCTTCTTCGTGCTCTCGGCGCGGCGCCGGCTCGACCGGCATCGCTGGTTGCTCAAGGCGGCTGTGTGGGCGATCCCGCTGCCGTGGATCGCCATCGAATCCGGCTGGCTGGTGGCCGAGTTCGGCCGGCAGCCCTGGATCATCGAAGGCGTGTTGCCGACGGCGGTGGCGGTGTCCAACCTCGGTGTGAC
>SEGN01000500.1 GCA_004211245.1 Variovorax sp. | reverse complement strand
TCGACCCACTTGTTGGCGACGTACAGCGGGTAGTACATCGGGTCCGCCGCATGGGTCGCATAGGTGGCGGTGCGCGAGGAAAGGTCCAGCGTCGCCTTCTGCCGGATCTGGCCCGGCGGAACCTTCTCGACGCGCACCTTGATGCCGGTCAGTGCCTCGAATTGCGGCAACAGGCTGCCCAGACTGTCGAAATAACTGGCAGGGATCACGGCCACCGAGATCGTTTCGCCCTCGACCTGGCGCCAGTTGATCTTGGCGCTGCGGTATGCCGCCAGATCCGCGTCCTGCGCGTGGGCGGCCGGGATCAGCCATGGCGAGGCTGCTGCGACCGCCCCCAGCGCGGCGGCCTGTTTCAGCGCCGTGCGTCGGGTCGATGGAGAAGCAGCGGGTGGGGTGGAATGGTTGCGCAAGGTAGTCTCCTGGTGACGCCGGGCGTTGCGGCATGTAATCGATTGCAATACAAATTTAACAATCTGGTATTGGCTTGGCTAGAGCAAAGAATCAGGGTTTTCCATCAGCATATGCATATTCTGCAATCGATTACATGTTGAGAATGCAGGCCTAGAATCGGAACGCATGGATGCCTCCGAATCTGTCGAGCTTCGTCCCGAGCCTCGCCTGCGCTCCGGCGCCAAGGACGTCGCGCAGCTCGCAGGCGTGTCGACGGCGACGGTGTCGCGCGTGCTCAACACCCCGCACCAGGTCGATCCCGCCACGCGGGAGCGGGTGCTGCAGGCGGCGGCCAAGCTGCGTTACGTGCCGCACGGTGTCGCGCGTTCCCTGCGCAGCCAGCGCAGCAAGATGATCGGCGCCGTGGTTCCTTCGTTCGACTACGCGCTGTACGCACGCACCACCAGTGCACTGCAGCAGCGCCTGGATGCGCGCGGCTATGCCATGGTGCTCGCCGAGCATCACTACGATCTGGCCGCCGAGCTGCGCGTGGCGGGCCAGTTGATGCAGCACGGGGTCGATGCCTTTGTCTTCGTGGGGCTCGATCACCACGCGAGCCTGTTCTCCCTGCTCGAGGACTACGGACGCCCTTACGTTCTCACCTGGGGCGTCGACCCGATGGGGCGGCATCCCAGCATCGGCTTCGACAACCAGGCCGCCACCCATGAGATCACGCGCCATCTGATCGCGCTCGGGCATCGTCGCTTCGGGCTGCTCAGCGCGCCTGTGGAAGGCAACGATCGCGCCCGTGCGCGGGGCGCCGGCGTGCGCGCGGCGCTGGCCGATGCCGGCATCCCGCTCGATGAACGCTGCGTCCAGTACGCGGCCATTTCGCTGCAGTCGGCCGCCGAGGCGATGGCGCGCATCCTCGCGCTGCCCGATCGTCCAACTGCGGTGGTGGCGACCAACGACGTGTTCGCGGTCGGCGCCATGATGGCGTGCCGAAGCGCCGGGGTGCGCATCCCCGAGGACATCTCCATCACCGGTGTCGACAACACCGATCTCGGCGCGACGCAGACGCCGGGGCTGACGAGCATCCGCACGCCGATCGTCGAGATCGGCGACGCGGCGGCCGCGCAGCTCATCGCGCGGCTCGAAGGTCAGCCGTACGGGGCGTTCCAGTCGTTGCCGTTCGAGGTGGTGCATCGCGGGAGCACGGCAGCGCCATCGCGCTGAGCGCGTGAGGCGACAATTCGCCCATGCAGATCGAAGAAAAACCGGAGTTCGCCACGCCCTTCGAATGGATCGGCGGCGAAGAGAAAGTGCGTGCGCTGGTCGAGCGGTTCTACGACCTGATGGAGCTCGACCCCCACTACGCGGTCCTGCGCGCCGTGCACGGCAACACGCTGGAAAATGCGCGCGAGCGACTGTTCTGGTTCCTCTGCGGCTGGCTCGGCGGACCGCAGTACTACACCGACCGCTTCGGCCATCCGATGTTGCGTGCGCGGCA
>SEGN01000499.1 GCA_004211245.1 Variovorax sp. | reverse complement strand
TACGGTGCGCTCTACGGGCTGCTGGCCTCGGAAAGCAATGCGCTGCTGTTCGGTGCCCTGCTGATCTTCGGCATGGTGGCCACGCTGATGCTCGCCACCCGCAACGTCGACTGGTACGCGCTGTCGCAGCGCGTGCAGCCGCCGGTGCCGGCGGCGCCCGCGGCAGCGGGTATGCCCTTGAATTGATCACCTCATGAAAAAGCTCTTCTTTATTCCCAAGCCTTCCTCGTTGCCGATGCGTGTGCTCTGGTGGGGTGGGGGCGCGGTGGCAGCCGGTGCGCTGGCCACCTTGTGCGTCGTGGGCGTGGCCGTGGCGGTGATCACGCCCAAGCTGCCCGATGTGTCGGCGCTTTCGGACTACCGGCCCAAGCTGCCGCTGCGCATCTATTCGGCCGATGGCGCGCTGATCGGCGAGTTCGGCGAGGAGCGGCGCGACCTGGTGCCGATCGCCGCCGTGCCCAAGGTGTTGAAAGACGCGGTGCTGTCGGTGGAGGACGCGCGCTTCTACGAACATGGCGGCATCGACTACAGGGGCCTGGCGCGCGCGGTGTTCGCGAACCTGCGGCACGGCATGAGCCAGGGCGCCTCCACCATCACGCAACAGGTGGCGCGCAACGTGTACCTGAGCTCCGAGAAGACGCTCACGCGCAAGGCCTACGAGGCGCTGCTGGCCTTGCGCCTCGAGCGCCAGCTCAGCAAGGACCAGATCCTCGAGATCTACCTGAACCAGATCTACCTCGGCAACCGCTCCTATGGTTTCTCGGCCGCGTCGGAGGCTTACTTCGGCAAGCCGCTGAAGGACATCACGACCGCCGAAGCGGCCATGCTCGCCGGCCTGCCGAAGGCGCCGCGCAGTGGCAACCCGCTGGCCAACCCGCGCCGTGCGCGCGACCGGCAACTGCATGTGCTGAACCGCATGCAGGCCACCGGCGTGCTCACGGCCGAGCAGGTCGACGTCGCGAAGGCGGAACCGTTGCGGCTGCGCGATGCGGCCGACCCGACCCGGCTGCATGCGGAGTTCGTGGCAGAGCAGGTGCGCCGCCTGATGGTGGCGCAGTATGGCGACAGCACCTACACGCGCGGCCTGAAGGTCTACACCACGCTGGTGGCGAGCGATCAGGCCGCAGCCTACCGCTCGCTGCGCAAAGGCATCATGGACTACGAGCGGCGCCAGCCCTACCGCGGCCCCGAGAAGTACGTCGACCTGCCGGCCGACGCGACCGATGCCGCAGCCCTCGACGACGCCGTCGACGATGCGCTGGCCGATCATCCCGACAACGGTGACGTGATGGCCGCCGTGGTGCTCGCGGCCACTGCGAAGGAAGTGACGGCAGTGCGCGCGAATGGCGACACGTTGCAGGTCACGGGCGAAGGTCTGCGGCCGGCGCAGTCCGGCCTGTCGGCCAAGGCGGCACCGAACATCCGCATCCGCCGCGGCGCCGTGATCCGTGTCGCGAAGACCGCCAAGGGCGGCTGGGAGATCACGCAGCTGCCCGAGGTGGAAGGCGCGTTCGTCGGGCTCGACCCGCGCGACGGCAGCGTGCGCGCGCTGGTCGGCGGCTTCGATTTCGACAAGAACAAGTTCAATCACGTCACGCAGGCCTGGCGCCAGCCGGGCTCGAGCTTCAAGCCCTTCATCTACTCGGCCGCGCTCGAAAAAGGCTTTACGCCAGGCACCGTGATCAACGACGCGCCGTTGTTCTTCGACGGCAGCACCACCGGCGGCACGCCCTGGGAGCCGAAGAACTACGACGGCGGCTTCGAAGGTCCGATGACCTTGCGCCATGCGCTGGAGCAATCGAAGAACATGGTGTCCATCCGCCTGCTGCAATCGATCGGCCCGCAGTACGCGCAGGACTGGGTCACACGCTTCGGTTTCGACGCCGCCAAGCACCCGGCGTATCTGCCGATGGCGCT
>SEGN01000498.1 GCA_004211245.1 Variovorax sp. | reverse complement strand
GCCGTCGACTGGGACACCACCATCGCCTACCGCCAGCACCTGTGGTCGCTCGGCCTCGGCGTGGCCGAAGCGATGGACACGGCGCAGCGCGGCATGGGGCTGGACTGGCCGACCTCGCTGGAACTGATCGGCCGTTCGCTCGACGCGGCGAAGGACGTTCCGGGCGCGCTGGTCGCGTCGGGCTGCGGCACCGACCACCTGAACCTCGACGACGTGAAGAGCGTCGACGACGTGATCCGTGGCTACGAGGAGCAGATGGCCGCCATCGAAAAGCTCGGCGGCAAATTGATCGTGATGGCGAGCCGTGCGCTGGCCCGCGTCGCGGAGAGCCCGGCCGACTACGAGCGCGTGTACGACCGCATCCTGTCGCAGGCGAAGCAACCCGTGGTGCTGCACTGGCTCGGCGAGATGTTCGACCCGGCACTCGCCGGCTACTGGGGCACGAGCGATGTCGACGCGGCCATGGACACGGCCGTGGGCATCATCGCCGCGCACCCCGACAAGGTCGACGGCATCAAGATCTCGCTGCTGGACAAGGACAAGGAGATCGCGATGCGCCGCCGCCTGCCATCAGGCGTGCGGATGTACACCGGCGACGACTTCAACTACGCGGAGCTGATCGCGGGCGACGGCTTCGGCAGCGAGCCGATGCACGGCCAGAGCGATGCGCTGCTCGGCATCTTCGATGCCATCGCGCCGGCCGCGAGTTCGGCGCTTGGCGAGCTCGCGCAGGGCAACGTCGAGAAATTCCACGCCATCCTCGGCCCGACGGTGCCGCTCTCGCGCCACATCTTCGCGGCGCCCACGCGCTTCTACAAGACGGGCGTGGTCTTCATGGCCTGGCTCAACGGCCACCAGAAGCACTTCACCATGGTCGGCGGCCAGCAGAGCACGCGCTCGCTGCAACATCTCGCCGAGCTGTTTCGGCTGGCGGATGCAGCGAACGTGCTCGAGAAGCCCGAGCTTGCGGTACAGCGCATGAAGACGCTGCTCGCAGTGCACGGCGTGGAGTGAACACGAAATGCGCGACTTCTCGCAGAACCACGACTGGCTGTCGATCAACACCGCCACCGTGCGCAAGCAATCGGGCACTGAAGTACCGCTCGATCGCATCATCGACCAGTGTGCCGAGCGCGGCATCCGCGCCATCAGCCCATGGCGCGACCAGGTCGCGGCCGTCGGTCTCGACAAGGTTGCGAAGCAACTGAAGGCGCACGGCATCGGCCTCTCCGGCTACTGCCGCGGCGGCTTCTTTCCAGCGCCCTATGCGGCCGGACTGAAAGCCGCGCTGGACGACAACCGACTCGCCATCGATGAAGCCAAGACGCTCGACGCACCCTGCCTCGTGCTGGTCGTCGGCGCGCTGCCCGGCGCGCTCGAAGGCAAGGCCGCCTACACCGACATTGCACGCGCCCGCAACGAAGTGCGCGACGGCATCGCAGCCTCGCTCCAATACGCCCGCGAGGTCGGCATGCCGCTCGCCATCGAGCCGCTGCACCCGATGCAGGCCGCAGACCGCGCCTGCATCAACACGCTCGAACACGCGCTCGACCTTTGCGATGAACTCGATGCCGCAAATACCGGCCTGCTCGGCGTGGCCCTCGACATCTACCACGTGTGGTGGGACCCCAAGCTCGAACAGCAGATCGCGCGCGCCGGCAAGGAGCGCCTGCTCGCCTACCACGTGTGCGACTGGCTCACGCCCACACGCGACCTGCTCAGCGACCGCGGGATGATGGGCGACGGCGTGGTCGAGCTGAAGAAGATCCGCGGCTGGGTCGAAGCGGCGGGTTTCGCCGGTTTCAGCGAAGTCGAGATCTTCTCGAACCTGGACTGGTGGCAGCGGCCGGGGGCTGAAACCTTGGACACCTGCATAGAGCGGCACAAGAGCGCTGTTTGAGGCGGTGACGAGGCCCAGGC
>SEGN01000497.1 GCA_004211245.1 Variovorax sp. | reverse complement strand
TGCGGGCATTCCTCGTACATTGCGCCCCACATCAGGCCGGTCAGGAACGCCGAGGTCGACGAGCCGTCGTAGATCGAGGTGACCGGCGACGCCTGGCCCCACCATGCATTGGCACGGGCGTAGGCCTCCTTGTCGTCCTTGCAGGCGAAGATGCGCTCGCCGATGCCGCTCGGGCCCAATCCCGTGTGCAGGTCGATCCATGCCAGGCGCTGCGCCTGCTGCGCGTGGGTCTTCAGCACCTGGCGGAAGGTCCTGTTGCTCCAGGTCGGCGCCTTGCCGCCGAAGAAGAGACCGTCCTCGAACTGGTACTGGCCACCACTGATGGCGGCCTGGTAGGCGGTGATGCCATGCTGGCCGATCCAGGCCTCGATCGCCGCCTGGTTCGCGGGCGACGGCGGCCACTCGGTCGGCAGCAACAGCGGATGCAGTCCGGCGTAGGCCGCGTTCACCGGCAACGGTTGCGTGTAGTCGACGAAGTTGCGGTTCAGGTCGACGTTTTCCTGGGTCACCCGACGGCGATGCGAAAACCCGTGGGGATTGAGCGCGTGCACGTAGAGCACTGCGACCCCGGCAGCGCGCGCCTTGTCGCGCCACTCGGCGTCGTGCAGCGCGAACACCTGCACGCCGCTGCCGCAATAGCCCTCGACGCCGTGGCAGGCGCTCGTGACGACGAGCAGCCGCTTCGCATCGGCCGGCCCGTCGAGTGCCACGTCCATGGCCAGCGCTTCCCCGTCGCGGCCCTTCAGCGGATGCGGATGGGCATCGACCGCGAGGTTGGCGGCGACGCAGCCGCTCAGGAATTTCTGCCGCGCCTGGGCGTAGCTGTCCGAAAACGCCTCGACCACGCCGATCATTTCGCGGCCCCGCCCGGCTTCAGGAACTGCTCTGCCAGGCTCACCCAGCAGGTCGCGCCGAGCGGGATCAGGTCGTCGTTGAAGTCGTAGCTGGCGTTGTGCAGCGTGCACGGGCCGCCGCCGTGGTGCATGTCGCGGTGCGCACCGTCGCCGTTGCCGATGAACGCATAGGCGCCGGGCTTGGCCTGCAGCATGAAGGAGAAGTCCTCCGCGGTCATCGCGGCTTCCTGCACCAGCACGTTCTCGGCGCCGACGATGCCGGCCATCACCTCGCGCGCGAAGTCGGCCTCGGCGGCCGTGTTGATGGTCGGCGGGTAATTGCGGTGGAAGTGAAAGTCGACCTCGGCGTCGTGCGCCGCGCTGATGTGCTCGGCGATCTTGCGCATGCGCGCCTCGATCAGGTCGAGCACCTCGAGCGTGAAGGTGCGCACCGTGCCCTGCAGCTCGCAGCTGTCGGGGATCACGTTGCTGGCCTCGCCGGCGTGGATCATGGTGACCGAGATGAGCCCGGTGTCGGTCGGCTTCTTGCTGCGCGTGAGGATGGTCTGGAAGGCCTGCACCATTTCGCACGCGATCGGCACCGGATCGATGCCGGTGTGCGGCAGTGCCGCGTGGCCGCCCTTGCCGCGGATGGTGATCCTGAACTCGTTGCTCGACGCCATCGCCGGGCCGGGGCTCACGGCGAACTGGCCGGCCTTCATGCCCGGCCAGTTGTGCATGCCGAACACGGCGTCCATCGGGAACTGCTCGAAGAGTCCCTCTTTGACCATCTCGCGCGCGCCACCGCCGCCCTCTTCCGCCGGCTGGAAGATCAGATAGACGGTACCGTCGAAATTGCGGTTCTTGGCCAGGTGCTGCGCCGCGGCCAGCAGCATCGCGGTGTGGCCGTCGTGGCCGCAGGCGTGCATTTTTCCGTGGTGCTGGCTCGCGTGCGCGAAGGTGTTAAGTTCGGTGACGGGCAGCGCGTCCATGTCGGCACGCAGGCCGATGGCCCGGCTGCTGGTGCCGTTCTTCACGATGCCGATCACGCCGGTGGTGGCCAGGCCCCGGTGGATCGGAATGCCCCA
>SEGN01000105.1 GCA_004211245.1 Variovorax sp. | reverse complement strand
CCGTGACCATGAAGATGATCAGCAGCACCAGCATCACGTCGATGAACGGGACCATGTTGATCTCGTTGATCGTGCGGCGGCCGCGGCCGCGGGAGGACATGGCAGCCATGCGCTCAGCGTCCGGCCGTGGCCGCCGCGGCCGGGTTCACGTTGGCCGAAAGATTGCGCTGCAGGATGTTCGAGAACTCCTCGATATAGGTCTCGAGCGCAATGGCGATCTTGTCGATCTCGCGGGCGAAGCGGTTGTAGGCCACCACGGCCGGAATGGCGGCGAACAGGCCGATGGCGGTGGCGACCAGGGCTTCGGCGATGCCGGGGGCCACGGTCGAGAGCGTCACCTGGGCGAGCGCAGCCAGCCCGGTGAACGCGTGCATGATCCCCCAGACCGTGCCGAACAGGCCGACGTAGGGCGAGACCGAGCCGACGGTCGCCAGGAACGACAGGTTCTGCTCCACCGCGTCGAGCTCTCGCTGGAAGCTGGCCCGCATGGCGCGGCGTGCGCCGTCCAGCAGCGTGGGAGCGTCCGAAATGTGGCGCTCGCGCAGCTTCTGGTATTCGCGCATGCCGCTCGCGAAGATGCGCTCCATCGGGCCGGCGAACTTGGCGTTCTGGGCGGCCGAGGCAAACAGTTCGTTCAGGCTGGTGCCCGACCAGAACTCGCGCTCGAACTCGTCGTTGAGCGCGCGCGTGCGCTTGAGGGAGAAGTACTTGCGGAAGATGGCGGCCCAGCTGGCGATCGAGACGACGATCAACAGCAGCACGACCAGCTGCACCGGCAGGCTTGCATGAATCAGCAGGGTAAGTATCGAGAGATCTTGGTTCATGGCATGTGAGGTTGAGACATGGAGCTGCGATGGCGCTCGAGGGTTCCCGAAACTTGGGGCGGAATGCGCGCCGGACGCAAGGTCGCGGCGTCCACCCAGCCGATGCGGATCGTGCCTTCGCAGAGCAGGATGCCTTGCTCCGTTTTTGATAGCACGCGCTGTCCGATTATCAGGGACGCGGTGCCGATTTGCTGAACATCGGCTGTAACCAGCAGTTCGTCGTCGAGCCGGGCCGGGCGATGGTATTTGAGCGTGGTTTCGCTCACCACGAACTGGCCGCCGGTCTGCTCGCGCAGTTCACGCTGCGCGACGCCGAGCGACCGCAGCCATTCGGTGCGCGCGCGCTCCATGAACTTGAGGTAGTTGGCGTAGAACACGATGCCGCCGGCATCGGTGTCCTCCCAGTAGACGCGGATGGGCCAGTGGAAGCTCATGCGGCCATGGCTTTGAGCCGTGCGATCGCCTCCTCCAGGTGCGCCATCGAGCTGGCGGTGGAGAAGCGCACGAAGCGGCCGGTTTCGGCGTTGCCGAAATCACGGCCGGGGGTGACGGCGACATGCGCCCGCTTCATGGTTTCGAAGGCGAAGTCCCAACTGCCGTCGATGCCGAGCTTCCGGGCGAACGCGCTGCAATCGGCCCAGGCGTAGAAAGCGCCGTCCGGCATCACCGGCACGTTCAGGCCGAGCGCATTCAGCTGCGGGATGAACCAGTCGCGCCGGGCCTTGAACTCGGCGCGTCGGCGCTCGTATTCGGCGATGCTCTCGGGCTCGAAGCAGGCCAGCGCGGCGTATTGCGAAATGGTGCTGGCGCAGATGAAGAGGTTTTGCGCGAGCCGCTCGACCACCGGCACGAGCGCCTCCGGCACCACCAGCCAGCCGAGCCGCCAGCCGGTCATGTTGAAGTACTTGCTGAAGCTGTTGATGCTGATGACCTGGTCGTCGATGGCGAGCGCGGTCTGGCCGAATGCGCTGTCGTACGACAGGCCCAGATAGATCTCGTCGATCAGCGTGATGCCGCCGCGGCGCGACACCACCTCGTGGATGCGGCGAAGCTCGTCGGGCGCGATCGAGGTGCCGGTCGGGTTCGATGGCGATGCGAGCAGCACGCCGCGCGTCTTGTCGGTCCAGTGCGCCTCGACCTTTTCGGCGGTGAGCTGGAAGCGCTCGTCCGCGGTGGTCGGCACCAGCACCGCACGGCCGTCGGCCGCGCTGACGAAATGGCGGTTGCAGGGGTAGCTCGGGTCGGGCAGCAGGATCTCGTCGCCGGCCTCGATCAGGGTCAGGCAGGCCAGTTGCAGCGCGGCGGACGCACCGGCCGTGACCACGATGCGTCGCGCCGGCACGTCGACGCCGAAGCGCTGGGCATACCAACTGCTGATGCGTTCGCGCAAGGCCTCGAGGCCCGTGGCCTGCGTGTACTGCGTGGCACCGGCGCGCACTGCGCGTGCCGCGTGCTCCTGCACCAGCGGCGGGGCGGTGAAGTCGGGTTCGCCGATGTTCAGGAAGATCATCGGCCGGTCCGTGTGCGCCACCTCGCGTGCGAGCGCCGAGGCGGCCTTGGCAACCTCCATCACGTAGAACGGCTCGATGCGCTCGGCGCGCGTCGAGATTTTCATGCCTTGACCTTGCCTTTGGCCCGGTCGGCCTCGACCTCGGCCTCGCGCAGCTTCGGCGCCAGGCCGTTGAGCAGGGCGTTGACGTACTTGTGGCCGTCGGTGCCGCCGAACTCCTTGGCGAGCTCCACGCACTCGTTGATGACCACGCGCCACGGCACGTCGAGGCAGTGCTGGAATTCATACACGCCGATCCACATCACCGCATGTTCGATCGGCGAGATCTCCTCCATCTTGCGGTCGAGCAGCGGCAGGATCAGCGCGTCGAGGTCGGCCGCGCGTTCGATCGAGCCGTGCAGCAGTGCGTCGTAGTGCGCTGCGTCGGCCTTGTGGAAGCCGGCCAGGTCGCGCGTGAAGTGGTCGATCTCGGTCGCGTCGTTGCGGCCCACGAGGTGCTGGTAGAGCGCCTGCAACGCGAACTCGCGCGCACGGCTGCGGTTCGATTTGGCCGAGGCCTTGCGTGCGCCGGTGCTGGTGACGCCGGTGCGGGATGGCCGCGGCGACTTGGCTGGAAGAGGTTCGGTCATGAAAGTTGGGCGAGCAGTCGTGCCATCTCGACGGCGACGCGCGCGGCATCGCGGCCCTTGTCGGTCTGGCGCGCCATGGCTTGCGCCAGGTTCTCGGTGGTGATGATCGCGTTGGCGATCGGGATGCGGTAGTCGAGCGATACGCGGCTCACGCCGGCACCGGACTCGTTGGCCACCAGTTCGAAGTGGTAGGTCTCGCCGCGGATGATGCAGCCGAGCGCGACCAGTGCGTGGCAACCGCCGCGCTCGGCCAGCGCCTGCAGTGCCACCGGGACTTCGAGCGCCCCGGGCACGTGGTGGTGTTCGATGTCGCTGGCGGAGACGCCGAGCGCGGCCAGCTCGGCCAGGCATGCTTCGGCCAGTGCGCCGGTGATGTCCTCGTTGAATCGCGCCTGGACGATGCCGATGCGCAGGCCCTTGCCGTTGAGCGCGGCAGACGCGCCCTTGTTTGCGTTCTGCATGTCAGTCCTTGTGGCGATAGCCGACGATTTCGAGCCCATAGCCCGGCGTCATGCTCGGCATGCGGCGCGGGTTGGCCATGAGCGTCATCCTGTGCACCCCGCAGTCGCGCAGGATCTGCGCGCCGACGCCGTAGTTGCGCAGGTCCATGCGGCCGCGTTCGGGCGCCTGGGCCGGGCGCGCCGTGCCCTCGAACTGGCTCAGCAGCTCGGTGGCCGATTCGCCGCAGTTGAGCAGCACGGCCACGCCCTTGCCTTCGGCCGCAATGTGGGCCAGGCTGGCGTCCAGACTCCAGGAATGCAGCGAACGGTTGACCTCGAGCGCGTCCAGCACCGACAGCGGCTCGTGCACGCGCACCGGCACCGCCTCGTCCGGCGCCCAGTTGCCGCGCACCAGCGCCAGGTGCACGCCATGGCTCGGCTTGTCGCGAAACGCATGCGCGGTGAAGGGGCCCCAGGCGGTGTTGATCTCGCGGCTGCCGACCTTGTCGACCAGCGTCTCGGTCTGGCTGCGGTGTTCGATCAGCGCCGCGATGGTGCCGACCTTCAGCCCGTGCTCGGCAGCGAAGATCTGCAGGTCGGGCAGGCGCGCCATGGTGCCGTCCTCGTTCATCACCTCGCAGATCACCGAGGCAGGCGAGCAGCCGGCCATCGCGGCCAGGTCGCAGCCCGCTTCGGTATGGCCGGCGCGCATCAGCACGCCGCCATCGACCGCCTGCAGCGGGAAGATGTGGCCGGGTTGCACGAGGTCGGCCGCAACGGCGTCGCGCGCGACGGCGGCCTGCACGGTGCGGGCGCGATCGGCTGCGGAGATGCCGGTGGTCACGCCTTCGGCCGCTTCGATCGAGACGGTGAATGCGGTCGAATGCTTGGCGCCGTTTCGGGCCACCATCGGCGGCAACTGCAGCCGCTCGCACATTTCGCGCGACAACGTGAGGCAGATCAGGCCCCGCGCGTGCCGGGCCATGAAGTTGATGGCTTCGGGCGTCACGTGGTCGGCCGCAATGACGATATCGCCTTCGTTCTCGCGGTCTTCCTCGTCGACCAGGATCACCATGCGGCCGGCGCGCAGGTCGGCCACGATCTCTTCGACCGGGGAGATGGGTGCGGGCGGCCGCCCACTGCGGGGCGCGCCGATCGGCGTGACGGAAGCGTTCATGGCGTTTTGTCGTTCTGGGTGTTGAGGGGGAGGGCGCCGGCCTGAAGCATGCGCTCCACGTAGCGCGCCACGGTGTCGATCTCGAGGTTGACGCGGCTGCCTTCGGTCAGGCCGCCCAGCGAGGTGTTCTCGACTGTGTGCGGAATCAGGTTGATGCTGATCTCGGCGCCGGCCGGCAGATCGGCGACGGTGTTGACCGTCAGGCTCACGCCGTTGACGGTGATGGAGCCCTTGTAGGCCAGGAAGCGGGCCAGCGCCGGCGGCGCCAGCACCCGCAGCTCCCAGCTCTCGCCGACCGGTGCGAAGCGGCTCACGGTGCCGATGCCGTCGACGTGGCCCGAGACGATGTGGCCGCCCAGGCGATCGTGTGCGCGCAGGGCTTTCTCAAGGTTGATGCGGGCAGCGGGTTCGGTCAGCCCGGCGGTCTTGTCGAGCGACTCGGCGGAGATGTCGATGGTGAATCGCCCGGCCGCGGTATCGAGCGTCGTGACGGTCATGCAGGCGCCGTTGAGCGCAATGCTGTCACCGAGGCCGACATCGTCGAGGTACCCGTCAGGCGCGGCGATGCTGAGTCGCTTGCCGTGGGAGGAAGAGCTGCCGAGGTCGTGGATGGCGGCGATGCGCCCCACGCCGGTGATGATTCCGGTGAACATCCGCGCATTTTCGCAGACTATTCGAACCGGCTCCGGGCAAACCCTAGAAGCGGTCGCGGCCGGCGACCCGCGCGACGATGCGCAGGTCCGGGCCGAAGCGATCGACCGAGCGGAATTCGAGCGGCAGGGCGTCGGCCAGATCGGTCAGCGGCCCGCCCGCATGCGCCTGGCTGGCCATGCCCATACCGCTGCCGATGAACCTGGGTGCCAGGTACACCAGCAGTTCGTCGACCAGGCCTTCGCGCATCAGCGATCCGTTGAGCTTGTGGCCCGCCTCGACATGCAACTCGTTGACCTCGCGGCGGGCCAGGTCGGCCAGCATCGCGGCCAGGTCGACCTTGCCCTGGGCATTCGGCAGGTAGCTCACGGTGGCGCCGCGCGCCTTCAATGCCGACTCCTTGTCCGGCTGGGCGGGCCGGGCCGCATAGATCCAGACGGCGCGGCCTTCGATGAAGAGCTGTGCATCGGGAGGTGTCTGCAGATGGCTGTCGATCACCACCAGCGGTGGCTGGCGCGTCGTTTCCACCAAACGCACATCGAGCCGCGGGTCGTCTTCGAGCACCGTGCCGACGCCGGTCAGTATCGCGCCCGCGCGCGCACGCCAGGCATGGCCGTCGGCTCGCGCCGCTGTCGACGTGATCCACTGGCTGGTGCCGTTTTCGAGCGCCGTTCTGCCATCGAGCGAGGCCGCAACCTTGAGCCGGACCCACGGCGTCTTGCGCACCATGCGGCTGAAGAAGCCGATATTGAGTTCGCGCGATTCCTCCGCGCCGGGCCCGACTTCGACCTCGACGCCCGCAGCGCGCAGCCGCGCGAAACCCTGGCCCGCGACCAGCGGGTTGGGATCGGCAATGGATGCAACCACTTTCCTGATCCCGGCTGCAATCAGTGCGTCGCAGCACGGCCCGGTGCGGCCGTGGTGCGAGCAGGGTTCGAGGGTGACGTAGGCGGTGGCGCCGGCGACGCAACGGCCGGCGGCGGCTGCGTCGCGCAAGGCCATGATCTCGGCATGCGGGCCGCCGACCGGTTGGGTGTGGCCTTTGCCAAGGAGGGTGCCGTCCGGCGCGCAGATCACGCAGCCGACGGCGGGATTGGGGGATGTACGAGCCTGCGCACCGCGCGCCGCCTCGATCGCCATTTGCATCATGGCCGCAGCATACAGAGCCGGGCCGGGTGCGAACTTCCGGTCATCGGCCCCAGCAATCTCCGACGCTGGCGGTGGCATGGCGCAGGTCGCGCGCACCGGCCTGGTTGAGCGTGAAGCTGCCGCACTTGTCGCCGGCCTGCGCACCCTGCGGCGTCGCTGTCAGCGCAAAGGTCGCGTCGGTCGATTCGACAGTGATGGCATAGCGCTGCCCAGGCACCGACTGCAGGACAACCGGAAAACTGGCGGTCCCCGGGTACACCCCGTTGGCCGTTGCGGCGCGCTCCAGCCATTGCGCCGCCTGCATCAGGCCGGCCCGCGCCTCGGCGCGGTGGCCGCGGCGGATGTATTCCTGGTAGCCGGGGATCGCGATCGCCGCGAGGATGGCGACGATCGCCACCACCACCATCACTTCGATCAAGGTGAACCCGCGCGGCGCCGGCGGCGGGGCGACCGCGTCTTGCTTCATGGCGCACTTTTTCATTGGAGTTGTCGCCAACTCGGGCGCAGCGTGACCGAGCCCAGCTTGCGGGCCTCCGGTGCGGCGGTGCTGCCTGGCGGGGTGAACATCGACTCCTTCTTCACGCCGCCGATGCTGATGCCGACACCGTTTTCCACCCGGGACCCGGTAACGGGGCCGGTGGTGTCCGTGGCCGTATAGGCGAAGACCTGCGATTCCGGCGCGCTGCCGTTCACCGCATTCAGGATCGTGCGATAGCGCCGCCCGCCCACGCTGGGCGGATCGCAGGTTTCGGTCGTAGGGTCGCCGCCCTGCGCCGGCACCACGCTGCGGGCGTCGATCAGGTCGCCGTCGAACCAGGCGATGTTTTCGAGCAGCCGCTCGCCGGATTCGGGCAGGTCCATGAACCACCCGCGTCGGGCAGCGGCCCCGGTGTAGTCGACCGGATTGCTGGAGAGCTGATAGATGTTGCTGCCGCTGTCCGTCGTCGTACCGGCAGGGGTGCTGCCGGTCGTCTGTTCCACCAGTGCGGACCGGTTGGTGATCGCACTCCCGGCACTGCCCAGCGTCACGCTGCCGGAGCCGGTCAGCGGGTTCTCGGCGGTGTTGCGGGTGATGGGCGTGTTGTCGTAGAGGCCGTAGAGCGTCTGCCTGGCGCTGGTGGTCCGATCGGCGTCGGTGAGGTTCTGTCCGGTGCCGAACAGGATCATCAATCCCCCCTGGGGGTGCGCGAGCCAGGCCGGTGCGGTGGTGATCGGTTGCCGTGTGCCAGTGGCACCGACGCCGTCCCTGGCGACCCACAGCGGCGTGCCGGAAAAGGCCACGCTCCAACTGCCAGCCGAGGCGCCGCTCAGGTCGAACTTCCACATATTGCCCCGCAGATCGCCCGCGTAAGCCACGTCCGGAATCTTGTCTCCGTTGAGGTCGAGCAGGCGCGGCGCGGACAGGCCGTTCCCATTGCCACCCGTGCCGTCTGCGGTGATCTTCAGCAGTTCCCTGGCACCGTCGAGGTACTGAATGAGCAACACCGCCTTTTCGCTGCTGCTGTTGTAGCCGTTGCCCGTCACCAGCGCCCAGCGTCCATTGTTGAGTCGCGCGATCTGCCGCGTCACGCTCGGGTCGCCGCGCTCTGTGACCGGCTCGCTGAGGATGTGACCGATGTCGTCGTCCACCGTGCCGCCGGTGCGATCCATGACAACGAGGTTGTTCGCGTTTGCCTCCACGAAGGTCGCAGGATTGGTCACGTCGAGTACGAAGTAGCCCTTGCCGCCCGCACCGGGAAACCCCGCGAGGTAGGTTTTCCAGTCACTGCCGATTCGCAGGTCGCCAGTGAAGGGCGACCCGTCGACGAAATAGCGATGGGTGTAGGTTGGCCGTGTGAGTTCGGGCAGTGCGCTGATCAGGCCCTCCGGTACATAGGCGATCTTCTCCTCCCCGGTCGTGGCGTCGAAACCGTGCAGCATGCCGTCGTTGGCGCCGACATAGAGCATCGAGGGACGCGACGCGTTGGCACTGCGGAATGCCGGGTAGCCGTCCCGCGTGTAGCCGCTGCCGGGCTTGCCGTCGAGATACCACAGCCTGGAGTTGACGACGTCGCCGTGCCGCGAGCCCCTGTTGCGGAAGATTCCGGCGGGCCCGGCGTCCCGCTCCCGCGTGCGGCTCCCGCGGAGAAAGTCCATGCGGGCGATGGCCGTTGCGTCCGCTGTAGTGCTGGTATCGAGCGTTGCGCCGACTGTCTTCAGTGCATTCTTTTGATCGGTCGACAGATTGGCCCAGGTCCAAGAGATCCCGACGCCCGTGGTCACGCCGCCGACCGTCTGGGTCTTGTGCGACAGGACGAAGCGTTCTGCGGGCCAGGAAGCGGCTTTTTCGTCCATCAAGTCGGCCGTCGACTTGGGCGTGGCCGGCTTGGCGGGAACGGGTGGCGTGGTGGTCGTGCCGGGCACCGCGGGAACGGCCGGATGGACGCCCCATTTCCACTTGCTGGTGTCGGGGTCGAGTGCAGCCGATCCGGTCGCGAGGTCGTAGCGGGTCACGTAACCCGACCAGTCCTTGCCGTCATAGCCAGCAGCGAAGGCGCTGGTCGCCAGGCGGGTCGTCTG
>SEGN01000496.1 GCA_004211245.1 Variovorax sp. | reverse complement strand
CCTTCACGCGCCAGTGGTTCACGCCCTGCCGGCCGTCGGAGTCGAACCCCTGGATCGCCAGGGACCAGCCGGCCGCCGCTGCGGCGCCGGCCAGCAAGGTGGCCGCGCGTTGCTGCGTGACCAATTGCGTGTCGTCTGCATGGGCGTGGGCGCTCGAGGCCGAACTGTCGATGAGCAGCAGCACCGCGCAACGCTCGGGCGCGCGCAGCACACGCCGGTACACCCGTGGCTCGCCGGCGCTGGCGCTGCGCAGCGCCAGCGCGGCGTGCACCGCATCGTCGAGTTCGATCTCCTCGCCGTCGCGCTCGCGCCGCCGCACCTTGCGTGCGCGCAGCGCGGCCTTCTGCAGCATCAGCGTCAACCGGCGCTGCGTGCCAAGGTCGGCCTCAGCGGGCACGCGCGTGGCCGTGGCCGAAGGATGTCGCTCGTGCACCGTGCACCAGCGGCTGCGCCTGCGCCAGCACTTCGCCGCCACCGTCGAGGTAGAAGCGCGCCCTGCCCTTGCGGACCCAGGGGTGGGGGTCGTCGTAGGCCGGATCGATCAGCCCGCGCGCCAGGCGCAGCATGAGCGTCTCGAAGTCGTCGCCATCGGCCGGCGCGGCGGTGTGCAGCGGCGCCCAGAGCCGGCGCAGACCCGGCAACTCGCGACAGGCCAAAGCCTCGACGCGCGCGTCTTCGAGCAGGCCGAGCAGTGCCTGCGTGACCGGCGCCGTGCCCTCGCGCACGAACACGCGGCGCGAGAACACGATGTGCGCCGCCGCATGCGCCGCCGCGGCGCTGTACCAGTGGCCGACGCCCGCGCCGCTCAGGCCGTCGGGAGGTGGAGGCAGGTGCACGCCGCCCTCGGCCAGGAAAGGTTCGCCGCTGTCCACCTGCAGCAGCGGCGGCGCCACGTTCCACAGCAGGCGCAGCCAGGCAGCGAGCGGCTGACGCAGCGCGGCCAGTGGGGCCGCGTCATCGCCGCGCGCCTGCACGCAATCGAACCTGGCGCTCAAAACGAGGCGTCCACCGCGGCCACCAGCGCATCGCGCAAGGCGGTGTCGTCGGTCAACGGCGCCACCAGCGCCATGCGGCAGGCGGCCACCGGGCTGGCACCGGCACGCACCAGCGCAGCTGCGCGCACCAGCATGCGCGTGGAGGCCCCTTCGTCGAGCCCGTGGCCCGCGAGCCGGCGCGAGCGGCGGCCGAGCCCGACCAGTGCGCAGGCCAGCTCGATGCCGATGCCGCTCTCGCGCATCAGGATCTCGGCCTCATCCTCTGCCTCCGGGTAGCCGAACTCCAGGCCGCAGAAGCGCTGCCGGGTCGACGCCTTCAGCAGCCCGCTGCCGGCGCCCGGGTTGTACGAGACGACCAGCGCGAAATCCGGATGCGCATGAACCAGCTCGTTGCGCCGCTCCACCGGCAGCATGCGCCGCGTGTCGGTCAACGGATGGATCACGACGGCCGTGTCCGCCCGCGCCTCGACGATTTCGTCCAGGTAGCAGATGGCGCCATGGCGTGCCGCCAGCGTGAGCGGCCCGTCCTGCCAGCGCGTTTCGCCGGCATCGAGCAGCCAGCGTCCGACCAGGTCGCCTGCGCTGGTGTCCTCGTTGCAGGCCACCGTGACGAGCGGCCGGCCGAGCTTCCAGGCCATGTGCTCGACGAAGCGGGTCTTGCCGCAGCCGGTCGGACCCTTCAGCAGCACCGGCAGGCGCCCGGCATAGGCCGCCTCGAACATGGCGCACTCGTCGCCGATCGCGCGGTAGTACGGCTCGGCCGCGACGCGCCAGGCCGCGAGTGCGTCGGGCGAGTCGACCGCCATCAACGGTGCACGCTGCTGGTGTCTTCGTTCGGGATCCCTTCGATCGGCGCCTCGGCCGTGCCGACCGTGCTGCGCGTGAAGGACTCGACCATCTCGCGTGTGCCCTGCGGGTCGGCGATCCACTTCGCATAGAAGTCGTAGGGGCAGTCGGCCACGCCCTTGTCGCCTTCGCGCGAGTTGATCATGCCGGTGTAGCCGCGGTGCACGAGCTTGAAGAGATGGTTCTCGCTCTGCCCATGCTTGCGGAAGTCCCGAATGAGCGATTTGCTGAGCGCCGCGTACTGGATGCCCATTTCCTCCTCGCCGCATTCGCCGAGCGTGCGGCCATCGAAACCGATCAGCGCCGAATGGCCGAAGTACGAGTACACACCGTCGAAGCCGGCCGCATTGGCCACCGCGACGTAGGTGTTGTTGGCGAACGCCATCGCCTTGCTGATGAGGATCTGCTGCTCCTTGGCCGGATACATGTAGCCCTGGCAGCGGATGATGAGTTCGGCGCCCTTCATCGCGCAGTCGCGCCAGATCTCGGGGTAGTTTCCGTCGTCGCAGATGATCAGGCTCATCTTCATGC
>SEGN01000495.1 GCA_004211245.1 Variovorax sp. | reverse complement strand
TCGGGGCCGAGGTAGAAGACGTTGGCGCCGGGCTTGGTCTGGGCCAGCCAGTCGGCCAGCGCGGCCGACTGCATGCCGGCGCGCGCGTTGACGCGGAACACGTTGGGCGAGCACTTGTCTGCGGTGATCGAATCGGCGAAGGACACCGTCGTGGCGATCAGCCGGTTGTTGCGTTCGGCCAGCTGGCCCACGGCCAGGGTCGAGCCGGAGTTGACCGTGCCGGTCAGGAAGTCGACCTTGCTGACCTGGAACAGCTTCTCGGCCTTCTGCACCGCGACAGCCGGGTTGGCTTCCTCGTCCTCGTAGATCAACTCGAGCTTGCGACCCATCACGCCGCCGCCCGCATTGATCTGCGCAGCGGCCAGGTCGAGCCCCCATTTCACCTGCTGGCCGATGCCGGCATAGGTGCCCGACAGCGGCGTGACGACGCCGATGCGGATCGCGTTCTGGGCGCTGGCGCCCGTGGTGAGCAGGGCCAGCAGGATGGCGCCGTAGTGGATCGTCTTCATGGTGTGTCTCCGGTCGTTGTGGTTGAAAAATCAGAGGCCGGTGAAGGCCGGCTTGCGCTTGGAATGGAAGGCTTCGACGCCCTCCTTGAAATCGGCCGAACTGCGCAGCCGCGAGTAGCAGTGACCTTCCAGTTCGATGGCGATGGACAGCGGCGAGTCCTCGGTGTCGTTGAGCAGCTTCTTCGCGGTGCGCTGGGCCAGCGGGCTGAAGGAGCGCAGCTCGTCGACGAGCGCATCGGTGGCACGTTCCAGTTCTGCATCGGGCACGCAGTCGGTGGCCACGCCCCAGTCGAACGCCTGGCGGCCGGGGATGCGGCGCGAGCGCATCACGATGTCCTTGGTGCGGGTGATGCCCACCATCTTCTGCAGCCGTGCCGAACCGCCCGAGCCGGGGATCTGGCCCAGCTTCTGTTCGGGCAGCGCATACAGGCTGGTGTCGGTGACCAGGCGGAAGTCGCAGGCCAGCGACAGCTCGAAGCCCACGCCGAAGCAGTAGCCGCGGCCTGCCGCAATCACCGGCTTGCTGCAGCGCGCGGGCGCCGCCACGTTCCAGGCCAGCTTCGACACGTGCTCGGGCGTGGCTTCGAGGAAGCCCTTGATGTCGCCGCCGCTGGAGAAGTGCTCGCCTTCGGCGCGCACCACGATCACGCGCACGCGCTCGTCCGCATCGAGCGCCTCGAAGGCGATGCGCAGCTGCTCGCGCGCCTGCATGCTGATCACGTTCAGCGGCGGGCGATCGAGCACGATGTCGGCGCGCTGGCGGGCCGCATCGATCTCGACGCGGAAGCCGTCGAGTGCGGTCGGCAGCGTCGCCGCCGGGTGGTTCAGGTCATTCAGCATCAACATGGTTTGGCTCTCCAGGGGTTTGATAGTCACCCGCCACCAGCTTGCGGCGCAGCACCTTGCCGACGGGGGATTTGGGGATCTCGCGCACGAACACGTAGTCGCGCGGGCGCTTGAAATTGACGAGGTCGGACTGGCGGCAGTGCGCGTCCAGCGCGGCGGCGGCCACAGGCTCGCGCGCCTTGACGAAGGCCACGACCTTCTGGCCCCAGCGCGCGTCGGCCAGGCCAGCCACGGCCACCTCGTCGACGGCCGGGTGCAACGACAGCACCGACTCGATGTCGACCGGGGAGATGTTCTCGCCGCCGCTGATGATCATGTCGTCGACCCGGCCGGTGACGAAGAGGTCGCCGTCGGCGTCGACATAGCCGGTGTCGCCGGTGAAGTACCAGCCGTCGCGCAGGCTCCTGGCGTTGGCATCGGGACGGTTGTGATAGCCCTCGAAGGCCTCGTCGCTCAACAGCTCCGCGATGATCTGGCCCTCCTCCATCGGCGCGGCGCGCTGCTCGACCGACTTGCCGTCGAGCGCGACCACGCGCAGCCGCGTGTTGATGCCGGCACGGCCGGCCGAGCCGGG
>SEGN01000104.1 GCA_004211245.1 Variovorax sp. | reverse complement strand
GACCGCGTCTACAACGAGGCCTACCTGCCGTACACCAACAACACGATGAGCTTCGAGGCGGCCATCGCCAAGGCCGAGGCGCCGATGCGGCAGTTCATGCTCAAGCAGACGCGCGAGTCGGACTTCGCGCTGTTCGCGCGGCTCGCCAAGCTGCCGGCCGAAGTCAAGGCCGACACCGCGCCGATGCGCGTGCTGATCCCGGCGTTTGCAACGAGCGAGCTGAAGTCGGCGTTCCAGATCGGCTTCATGATCTTCATTCCGTTCCTCGTCATCGACATCGTGGTGTCGAGCATCCTGATGTCGCTCGGCATGATGATGTTGTCGCCGGTCCTGGTGGCGCTGCCGTTCAAGCTCATGCTGTTCGTGCTGGCCGACGGCTGGAACCTGCTGATCGGCTCGCTTGCCGCGAGCTTCGTGCAATGAACGCGCAGACCGCCCTCACGCTGGGCCAGGAAGCGCTGGTGCTGCTGCTCACGGTGTCTCTGCCGGTGCTGCTGGCCGTGCTGGCCGTCGGCCTGCTGGTGAGCATCTTCCAGGCCATCACGCAGATCCACGAGGCCACGCTCGCCTTCGTGCCCAAGCTCATCGCGGCCGTGGCCGTTTTCGCCATTGCCGGTCCGTGGATGCTGAACACGCTGGTCGACTACATCCGCCGCATGATCGAGTCGATTCCGCAGATGGTGCTCTAGCAGCCCCTGGCGAAATGCTGACCTTCACCGAAGCCCAGCTCATGGGCTGGCTGATGCCGGTGCTGTGGCCGTTCCTGCGCGTGCTGGGGCTTTTCACGACCGCGCCGATCTTCTCCATGCGTGCGATCCCGATCCGCGCACGCATCGGGCTGGCCTTCATGATCGCGCTGTGCGCGCAGGCCTCGCTGCAGGGGCAGCCGGTGATCCCGCTCGACAGCCCTGCGCTGCTCGGCACGCTGATCCAGCAGGTCGGCATCGGCATGGCGATCGGCTTCATCGTGCGGCTGGTGTTCACCGCAGTGGAACTCGCCGGTGAACTGGTCGGCCTGCAGATGGGCCTGAACTTCGCGTCGTTCTTCAACCCGATGAGCAACGCGCAGACCAGCGCCGTGTCGACCTTCCTCGGCAACATCGCGATGCTGCTGTTCATCGCCATCAACGGCCACCTCACCATCGTGATGGCCGTGATGAAGAGCTTCGACGCCTTCCCGATCGGTGGCAGCTTCATGGAAGCGCTGGCGCGCATGCGCATCCACGAACTCGGCGCCGAGCTGTTCGCCAGCGCACTGTGGATCGCGCTGCCGATGATCGGCCTGCTGCTGTTCGCCAACCTGGTGCTCGGCGTCATCTCGCGCGTGGCGCCGCAGATGAACATCTACGCGATCGGCTTCCCGGTCACGCTGGTCGCCGGCCTCGCGGGCATTACGCTGACGCTGCCGATGATGGAGCAGCCGCTCGTGATGCTGATGGAGCAGATGATGGGGCGGATCTGAACGCGGCCGAGTCACGCCGATCATTCGCCCTCACCAACCCGGACCCACATGCTCAAGACTTCTATTGCGTTCAGTCTGGTTCTGGGTCTTTCGCTGACTGCGTCGGTCGCTGCGGCGCTCCCGGTAAGCAAGTGCGTGGTGAATGGCACGACGACTTATCAGCAGGGGCCCTGCGCGTCGGAGGCGACAAGAAAGCTGCCGACGGTCCAGGCGTTGAACGCTGAAGAGCAACGCCGTCGCGCGTCGGCTGTCGCTGCTCCGGCCGGTGTCGGGGCATCCTCGGCAGCCACCGTGCAACAAGGTTTCAGCTGCGACGGGCGAAAGTATTGTTCGCAAATGAAGTCGTGCGCCGAAGCGAAGTACTTTCTCTCCCACTGTCCGGCCGTGAAGATGGACGGCGACAAGAATGGGATTCCGTGCGAGCAGCAGTGGTGCATGCGCTAGCGCGCGAGGACGGTGACCGGCGCAGCCGTCGTCTGAACGTGGCGCGCCGCCGCCCGCCTCAAATCAGGTTGTTCCGGATCGCATAGACCGTCAGCGCCGCATTCGTCGGCAACCCCAGCTTCTCCATCACCCGCGTGCGGTACACGCTCACTGTCTTCGGGCTCAGCATGAGTTCTTCGGCGATGTCGGACAGGCGCTGGCCGGACGCGATCTTCACGAGCGTCTGCAACTCACGCTCCGACAGCGCCGCGTGCGGCGCCTCGAGCGTGGGCCGGGAGACCGAGTCGGCCAGCATCTGCGCCACCTCGGCGGTCACGTACTTGCGGCCCTGGGCCACGGTGCGAGTGGCGGCGATGAGTTCATCGGGGTCGCCGGCCTTGCTCACGTAGCCCTTGGCGCCGGCGCGCAGGCAGCGGATGGCGTATTGGTCGGCCGGGAACATCGAGACCACCAGCACCTTGACCGGGGAATCGGTTTCGGTCAGGCCGGTGAGCACTTCGAGGCCGCCGCGGCCCGGCATGCTGAGGTCGAGCAGCAGGACGTCGCAGGGCGTGGAGCGCAGCAGTTCGCGCAGTTCGGCATAGCCGCCGGCCTCTCCGGTCACCTTGATGTCGACCGCTTCCGAAAGCGTGTCGCGAATGCCGCGACGCACCACCGCATGGTCGTCGCAGAGCACCACATGGATCATGATTCTTGAACTTTCTCGCCCAGCGGCACCGACAGGATGATGGAGGTGCCGACGCCGCCCTGGTTGCTGATGTCGAGCCAGCCGTCGACCGTGCGGGCGCGTTCGCCCAGACCCTTGAGGCCGAAGGTCTTGGGCTTGTCGAGTTCGGCGCGGGTCAGGCCGCGGCCGTTGTCGGTGATCTCGAGCGTGAGCACGTTCTCGCCGTCCGACAGGTCGATGCGCACCTCGCTGCAGTCGGCATGCTTGGCGATGTTGGTCAGGGCCTCCTGCGCGGTGCGGTAGGCGACCAGCTGCACCGCATCAGGCGCGGCGATGGTTTCCTGCGTGGCGGTGAAGGCGGTCTTGACGCCCGTGCGCCGCTCGAATGCAGCGGCCAGCCAGTCGACTGCGGCCACGATGCCCTGGTCGAGGATCGGCGGACGCAGGTCCTGCACGATGCGCTGGCTCGCGCCGATGGCGTGCTGCAGCGTTTCGGTGGCGGCGTTCACGTGGTCGAGCACGGCCGGGTCCCTGGCATGCCGGCCGATCCAGGCCAGGTCGAACTTCAGCGCCGCGAGCGAACCGCCGATGTCGTCGTGCACCTCGCGCGCGATCGACTGGCGCTCCTCTTCGATGCAGGACTGCAGGTACTCGTTGAGTTCGGACGAGCGCCGCATCGAGCCGGCCAGTTCGGCCTGCGAATCCTCCTTGGCGGCGCGCATGCGGTTGACGTCGAGCGCACGCACGATGGCGCGCGGAAGGCGCTCCAGCGCGTCCTTGCGCACGAAGTCGCTCACGCCGCGCCGCACCGCATCGATCGCGCCGGCCTCGCTCACCGAGCGCGACAGCACGATGAACGGCGGCGGCACCCCCGGCAGACTCAGCAGCTCGTCCCAGGCGTCCATCGCGGTGAACCCGGCGCAGTGGTAGGCGCATACCACCACGTTGCAAGGCTGCGGCTGCGTCATTCGCTGCCTGAACGCCGCCAGCGTTTCGACACGCGTGATGACCTCGCCCGAGCGGTCGAGCCCCAGGGCGTCGCAGACATGGTGATGGTCTGTTTCCGACGGTTCGATGTGAAGGATGCGCAGCTGTCGCACGAAGTGGGCGGTTAACATTTGTGTCGATGATAGTCAGCGCGGGCGTGGCGGCACAATCGGGCCCCCATGACAGCCGCCGCCACCGACACCCCGCGCTTCGTGACCGGCTCGCTGTTGCGCCACGTGGCGGTCATGTCGAGCACCGCCGCCGTCGGGCTGATCGCGGTGTTCGCGGTCGACCTGATCAACCTTTTCTACATCTCCCAGCTCGGCGAGAAGGAAATCGCGGCCGCCATCGGTTTTGCAGGCGTGGTCGGTTTCTTCCACACGTCGATCTCGATCGGGCTGACCATCGGCATCACGGCCGTGGTGTCGCGCACCATCGGCGCGGGGCGGCAGGCGGATGCACGCCGCATCGCCACGGCAAGCCTGGTGCTGATGGTGGCGATCACGGCCGTCATCGGCAGCGGCAGCGCGCTCTTCCTGCATCCGTTGTTGCGCACGCTGGGCGCCACCGGCGAAACCGAGCGGCTCGCGGCGCGCTACCTGGCGATCACCGTGCACACGCTGCCGCTGCTCGGCATCGGCATGGCCTGTTCGGCGCTGCTGCGCTCGGTCGGGGACGCACGCCGGTCGATGACGGTCACGCTCGGCGCGGCGGCGGTCACGGCGGTGCTCGACCCGATCCTGATCTTCGGTTTCGGCATGGGGCTGGACGGTGCAGCCGTGGCCGCCGTGGGCTCTCGCTTCACGCTCGCCGCGGTCGCGCTGCGCAGCGTGATGGTCGAGCATCGGCTGCTCGGCCCGTTCGAGCGCGCGCAACTCGGTGCCGATGCGCGCCTGCTGGGCGCCGTGGCCGCGCCGGCGTTGCTGACCAACCTGGCCACACCCGTCGGCGCCGCCTTCGTGACCCATTCGATCGCGCAGTTCGGCGCCTCGGCCGTGGCCGGCCAGGCCACCATCGACCGCGTGACGCCGGTGGCCTTCGGACTGGTCTACGCGCTGAGCGGCGCGGTCGGCCCGATCCTGGCGCAGAACCTCGGCGCGCGCGAATACCGGCGTGTGCGAGAGGGCCTGCGAGACAGCCTGCTGTTCATGGTGATCGCGGTCGCCGCTGCGTGGCTGGTGCTTGCGCTCGGGCAAGGCTGGATCGTGCGGGCGTTCTCGGCCGAAGGGCAGGCGGCCGAGCTCATCCATGTGTTCTGCACATGGCTGGCCGCGAGTTTCTTCTTCGTCGGCGCGCTGTTCGTGGCCAACGCGGCCTTCAACAACCTGGGCCGGCCGCTGCTGTCGACCGGTTTCAACTGGGCGCGCGCCACGCTCGGCACCATTCCGTTCGCCTGGTGGGGCTCGCAATACGGGCCGATCGGCGTCCTGGCCGGGCAGGCGCTGGGCGCGGCGATCTTCGGTACCTTGGCGATGGTGGTGGCTTTCCGGCTTACGGCGCGGCTCGCGCCGACGCAGCCGGCCGTGCCCGAAGCGATGCCGGTGCCACCGGCAGGCAGTGCTTCGGCACTTGCGCCGCTGCTGCCTGCGGCACCCGACAACGCGCCGCGCTGAAACAGGCGAAGGGGGCTGCTACCAGCGCGCCCGCAGGCCGACTTCACCGCTGACGCCACGGCGGCTGCTGCCGCCGAGCGACCGCTGGTATTGCAGGCCGCCGTAGAGGTGCACGGTGCGCTGCAGCTGATACTGGCCGCCGATGCCGAGTTCGGCCCAGGTTTTACGCGCGAGCGATTCGCCGACCGGGGTGCCTCCGATGACGGCGCCATGGTCCGCCTTGAAGCTGTGCAGCAGGTTCGCGGTGAAGTAGAAGGTGTCCGATGCCTTGGGGTCGGACGACCGGGCCGAGCCCGAAGCCTGCCGGTCCCGCCAGGCCAGCCGCATCCCGAGTCTGCCGCGCAGATCGGCGTTGTGCAGTGCGGCCACGCTGGAGATGGCGTCGTTGAACCGGCGGTAGCGGGTGGACAGATAGCTCAACTGTGCCTGGGGCTCGGCCGACCAGTCACTGTCGCCGAGCGCCCACGGCCGACCGACCTCGACGGAAAGGCCGTACCCGACGCCGCGTTGCGTGGCCGCAGCGCCGTACATGTCGTTGTACGCGTTGCGAACCGAATGCAGTTGCCCGACCACGTCGACATAGGCGCCGCTGTCGGCATAGCGCGTGTAGTAGCCGCCCAACGTGGCCATCTGCGACTTCAACTCGCCCGTGCGGCTGCCGCGGCCCGCCGCGGTTCGCGCCCGATCTTCGAAGTCCGCCTGCGCATTGCCGAGGCTGAACGTCAACCCCGCGCGTTCGTGCGGACGCGACGGCGTCGCCGATCCATCGCCGTAGCGCGTGTACACGTCGCCACCGAACTGGACGAAGCCGAGCGTCTGGCGCATGTTGAACTGGCGCGCGCCGTCCTGCGTCAGCCGGCCGGCATAGGCCCGGCCCCAGACTTCCCGCGGTGCGGTCGTGCCGTCGTCCGGCGCGAGGTAGCGCTGCTCGCCTTCGCGCTTGTGCAGGGTGCCCAGCAAGCCCATGCCGAGTTCGTTGACTGCCGCGGCCCCGAGGACGTAGCCGGGCACGGCAGGCCGCAACACCTGCGGCGGCGGAGCGGGTGGCAGTGGCGGGGGAACCGGTGCGGGCGCCGGAGCGGGCGCCGGAGCGGGCGCCGGCGAAGGGGCCGCTGGCGGCGCAGGAGCCGCAGGAGGTGGGGGTGGTGGCGGCGGCGGCACGTACTGGCTCAGCAGGTACCAGTTCTGATCGGCCGCGACACCGCCCGCGCCCCGGTACAGGAAGTACTCGTACGCACCGGTCTGCACGGGGCTCTCCAGTGCAAAACTGCCGGCCGCCGATGTGCCGCCGACCTGGACGACCTGGATGCCGTTGAGCGTGCTGGCACCGACGCCGCTGGCGTTGACCACCTTGACGCGCGTGTTGCCCGAGGTGTTGCCGGTGACGACGAGCTTGTCGGTGGGCGAACTGTCGTTGCCCAGTTGCGTATCGAGCACCAGGCGGCCGTTGTTGCCGCTGTAGTTGCCGGCGATGGTGAGCGTGTCGCCCGGCCGGCCATCGGACAGGTTGAGTGCTCCTGCATTGCCTGTGCTCACCGTGCCGCGAAGCGTGTAGTTGCCGACGCCGCCTTCGAACGCGTTGACCGTTGCACCGTTCACGACGTTCAGCGTCGTGAACGTCGAGGTCTCGCTCAGGTTGCCCGACCGGCCTTTCAGGTTCCAGGTCGCACCATCCTGCAGGTTGAGCGCGAGCCTGGAACTCGCCACCGTGTTCACGGAGCCATTGAGCACGGTGCCGGTGCCGGCCGTCAGCGCGAAGTCGCTGGGCGAGATGTAGCCGCTGGCCCCAAGCGTCGTGTCGTAGATGGTGTTGTCGGTCACGTTCAGCAGCCAGGCCTTGCTCGCTGCCGTGGCGGTGCTGTTCGTGAGGTTCAGCGCCGACCCCGCCTTGACGCGCCCGCCCACCACGATGAGATCGGCATTCGTGCCGGTGGTCGCCAGCGTGGCGTTGTTCAGCGAGATCGTGGCGACCGTGTCCTGATTGGCCGCGACATTCGAGCCGCCGTACACGATGGCCGAACCTGCCGTCGTCACCTTCGTCGAACTGGTGTCCCAGGCCGCATTGAGCGCCGAGCCATTGCCTTCGATGTAGATGGCCGGCGAGGTGGAACTGCCCATGGCGATGTTGAGTGCGCCTTTCGAATTGACGACGCCCGGGCCGGTGCCGACCGCGCGCGACTTGCCGATCTGCACGCCCGCGGCGACCTGGCTGCCGGTGGTCATTGCAATGTCGGTGTTGTTCAGGTTGACGGTGCCGCCTTCGGAAGCGTAGACCCCGCGGGCACCGAACCCGCCGGCCTCGATGCGGAGGTCGCCGTTCACCGTGACGGTGCCGTACGTGATCGCGCGGACGGCCGAATTGCTGGTGTTCTGCAAGAACGGAATGCCAAGATCCTTCTCGGTGATCTTGCCGCCGTCGATGGTCACGAGCGAACCTGCGCCATCCGACAGGATGCCGTACGAGTACGACTGGTTCTTGCCGGAGATGGTCAGGTCGACCGTTCTGGCGGTGATCGTGCCGCCGGCGGCGCGCAGGCCGCTGGACGAGTCGGCCGAATTCCGCGTGGTGACGTCGTTCAGTTCGACCTTCGACCCGGCGCCGAGCGCCATCACGCTGTTGGAATCGCTGCCGGTGCCGTTGGTGCCCGCATCGACGACCAGCTTGCCGCCGATGCTGATCTGGCCACCGTTCCATGCGGCAACGCCCTCGGCCTGATCGAAAGCACCGGTACCGCCTCGCGTGGTGACCGTCACGTTGCCGGTGGCCGTGACCCTGGACCCGGCGCCGGTGGCCAGGATGCCGCGCGAGCCACCGCCCAGGGTGCTGATGCTGACGCCATTCCCGAGGGTGACGGTGCCGCCCGCGGCAGCGTACACGGCGTGTGCGTAGGTCGTCCGGGGCAACGCGGGGTTGATCGATTGCACGCTGGCGACCGTCGCGGCGCTCAACGTGCTGGCCGTCCCGCTCGCGCTCAAGACCCCCGTGTTGGCCGCTTGCGCTGCGCTGCCGATGTACGTCGCGGTGGCGCTTGCCGTACAGCTGCTGCCCGCATTGGCCGATGCGCCTGTGGTGGCGTCGGTGCAGGCTGCCTGCGCCGAAAGGACCGCCCAGAGCGGGGTCGTGCACAGCGCGAGCACGGCGGTTCGTGAGACCTTGCCCCGAGCACGGCTCGTTTCCGGGACGGCGACCCAGGCGCCGAGCGCCTCGCTCCATTGGCTTCGATAGTTCTTGTTCACTCGGACACTCCCTGCTTCGAGCGCAGATTATCCAGGCGCCCCTCCATGGCGCCGGGCTTCGGGAGTTGTCAAAATGAACGGAGGCGTGCGGAATGTCCGCTGCCGCCGCCCAACCTGCGCCGCGCTTCGCGGCCGGCAGGGTCAGGCCGACTGTGACTCAGGGCTGGGGATGGCCCTTCACCTTCAACCGCCAGGCGTGCAGCAACGGCTCCGTGTAGCCGCTCGGCTGCTCGACGCCCTTGAACACGAGGTCCTGCGCGGCCTGGTAGGCGGCGCTGGTCCTGAAGTGCCCGGCCATCGGCTGGTAGACCGGATCAGCGGCGTTCTGGCCGTCCACCACTGCGGCCATCCGCTCGAAAGTCGCGTTGACCTGCTCCTTCGTCACAACGCCGTGCAGCAGCCAGTTGGCGATGTGCTGGCTCGAGATGCGCAGCGTCGCGCGGTCTTCCATCAGGCCGACGTTGTGGATGTCGGGCACCTTCGAGCAGCCCACGCCCTGGTCGATCCAGCGCACCACGTAGCCCAGGATGCCCTGCACGTTGTTGTCGAGTTCCTGCTGCTT
>SEGN01000103.1 GCA_004211245.1 Variovorax sp. | reverse complement strand
ACCCTGACGCTCGGGTCGGCGTTGACGTAGCCGCGCTGCGTCATGCAGTTCATCATGAGCGTTTCCTGCCGGGCCTTCCAGGCGGCGCGATCGGGCGTGTAGACGGCATGGTCGAGGCCGACGAGTCCGCCGACGGCGGCCACGCCGGTGAGCGTGGGCCAGCCGTAGAGGATGCCCGCACCGATCGTGAGGACGTCGACGCCGAGCAGCGCGTCGTCATGCTGCGTGGCGGTGAATGGCAGGCTGCTGGCGGACTTGCGGCAGGTCGCCACGTCGGCTTGGTAGACCGCGCTGTCGACCGGCGAGGCCTCCACCACCGGCTCGTACGTGACGCCGGCGCCCGAGCCGGGGCCGGCCTGTGGACGGGTCGCGCACCCGCAGACCAAAGCGGCGACGCACAGGAGGCTGAGCACGCGTTTCATGATTCCCTCTCCACCATTCGGATTGACTTCGCCCGATTGAAGCATACAAATGGTTACCAATGGAAGAGATGAACGGTTTGCCGAAGCTTTACGCAACGCTACCGCCGGCTCACGGCAGCGAAACAGTGGGCTTCCACACTCCCTCCACCTGCTGCCGAGTGGCATCAGGCTTCTCAGAAAGGAAGCTCTCTCATGATCTCGCTCACCCAACGTCTCGTTTCCGCCGGCTTGCTGGCCACCGCAGCTGTCGCTGCTTCGGCCCAGACGCCACCTCCCGCGCCCGCCACGGCCGCGCCCAATGCGCCGGTCGCGGAGCAGCGCATGCACAAGCCGCACGACGGCAAGCACTTCGAACGCATGCAGGAGCGTCGCGCCAAGCACCTGGCCGACCTCAAGGCGAAGCTCCAGCTCAATGCGTCGCAGGAAGATGTTCGCCAAGCGCGCCGAGGCGACCAAGAGCTTCTATGCCGTGCTGTCGCCCGAGCAGCAGAAGACCTTCGACGCGGAGTCGATGCGCCATGGCCCGCGCGGCAAGCACGGCCATCGCGGCCACCCGGGCCACGCGCCGGCCGCCCCTGCCAAGGGCTGATTCGCGCCTCTGAAAGCCAAAGCCCGCCATGCACGCGCATGGCGGGCTTTCCTTCGTGTAGGCGCATGCCGCCGCGCGGTGCAGGGCCGGCCCGAACGTGGCGCGTTCCTACAGTGCGGCCGGTGGGTGGATCGTACAAACGAGGTCCCATGCCGCTGCAACCCCCGCTTACTCCTTCGCCCACCTCGCTCAAGGTCATGACCGTGAACACGCACAAGGGCTTCACCGCCCTCAACCGCAAGTTCATCCTGCCCGAGTTGCGCGACGCGGTGCGCACGGTCGGCGCGGACGTGGTCTTCCTGCAGGAGGTGCAGGGCACCCATGAGCGCCACGCGCGCAAGCACGACAACTGGCCCGAAGCGCCGCACTACGAATTCCTGGCCGACACCATGTGGCCGCAGTTCGCCTACGGTCGCAATGCGGTGTATCCGAAGGGGCACCACGGCAATGCGGTGCTCTCGAAGTTTCCGATCGTGCATTTCCAGAACCACGATGTGTCCATCGCCGGGCCCGAAAAGCGCGGGCTGCTGCATTGCATCCTGCGCCTGCCGGGTCGCCCGATCGACGTGCACGTGATCTGCGCCCACCTCGGGCTCGCCGAGAGCCATCGCCAGCAACAACTCGAGCTGCTCTGCCACATCGTGCGCGACGAGGTGCCCTCGGATGCACCGCTGATCGTCGCCGGCGACTTCAACGACTGGCGGGGCCGCGCCCACGAGGTGCTGGAACAGGGCGCCGCATTGCACGAAGTCTTCGTGCAAGCCAATGGCAGTGCGGCCAAGACCTTTCCGGCGCGCTTCCCGATACTGTCGCTGGACCGCATCTACGTGCGCAATGCAGGTGTGCATGCGCCGGTGGCGTTGCCGCGCAAGCCGTGGTCGCACCTGTCGGACCACACCCCCCTGGTGGCGGAGATCGAGTTATGAACCGGCCGCAATGGACCGAAGGCAACCGGGTCGAGCTGCTCGAGAACGGCGAGGCGTTCTTCCCGCGCGTCTTCGAGGTGATCGCAGCCGCCGAGCGCGAGGTGATCGTGGAGACCTTCATCCTGTTCGAAGACAAGGTCGGACAAGGTCTGCACGAGGCGCTGGTGGCCGCTGCGCGCCGCGGCGTGCGGGTCGACCTCATGATCGACGGCTTCGGCTCGCCGGACCTGTCGCAACAGTTCGTGGGCAGCCTGGTCGAGGCCGGCGTCAAGGTGCGCGCATTCGATCCCGGCGAACGGATCTTCGGCCAGCGCATGAACATGCTGCGGCGCATGCACCGCAAGATCGTCGTGGTGGACGGGTTGCGCGCCTTCGTCGGCGGCATCAACTACTCCGCCGACCACCTGGCCGACTTCGGGCCCAAGGCCAAGCAGGACTACGCGGTGGAGCTGCAGGGGCCGATCGTCCACGAGATCCACCGCTTCGTGCTGCGCGCCATCGCCATCGGCGGAAAGGGCCACCGCTGGTATCGCCGGCGCATCAAGGCCGCGCCCGAAGTACAGACCCAGGCCAGGGCGGGCAGCGCCGAGGTGCTGTTCGTGACGCGCGACAACCGCCGCCACACCAACGACATCGAGCGCCACTACCGAGCGGCCATTCGCACGGCGCGGCATCGCATCACCATTGCCAACGCATATTTCTTTCCGGGCTATACGCTCATCAAGGAAATGCGGCGCGCAGCCCGACGTGGCGTGGACGTGCGGCTCATCCTGCAGGGCGAACCCGACATGCCGATCGTCAAAACCGCGGCGCGCATGCTCTATCACCACCTGCTGCACGCCGGCGTGCGCATCTACGAGTACTGCGACCGGCCGCTGCATGGCAAGGTCGCACTGGTCGATGACAGCTGGAGCACGGTTGGCTCGAGCAACCTCGACCCGCTGTCGCTGTCGCTCAATCTCGAGGCCAACGTGGTGATACGCGACAAGGACTTCAACGCGGTCCTCGCCGGCCGGCTCGAGCACCTGATGCGCCACAGCTGCAACCAGATCGAAAGCCAGCAACTCGGCGACTGGAGCGGCTGGCGGCTGGTGCGCAGCTTCTTCATCTTCCACCTGATGCGCTGGTACCCGGCCTGGGCCGGCTGGCTGCCGCGCCATGTGCCGCGCCTGAAGCGCGTCGAACCGAACGAGCTCACCGCCAGCGGTGCGACGCAGACGGACGCTGCATGAGCGCCGTGGCATCGATGTCGGGCATCACGGCGCGGCCCTGGTGGCCGTGGGTCAAGCGCATCGGTACCTGGCTCTTCTTCGCTTTGATCGCGTGGCTGCTGGTCAAGCAGGCACGCGGTATCGACTGGGACGACGTGCTGCAGGCGTTCTCGGGACTGCCTGCCGGCACCCTGGCCATGGCGGGCCTGCTCGCGGCCGCGAGCTTCGTGCTCTACAGCACCTACGACCTGCTCGGCCGCCGCCTCACCGGCCACAACCTCGGTGCCGGCACGGTGATGGGCGTCACCTTCATCAGCTACGCGTTCAACCTCAACCTCGGCTCGCTGGTCGGCGGCGTCGCGTTCCGCTACCGCCTCTACTCGCGGCTCGGGCTGGACAGCGAGGTCATCACGCGCATTCTGGGGTTCAGCATGCTGACCAACTGGTTCGGCTACCTCGTTGTGGCCGGCGCGGCATTCTGCTTCTGGCCGCTCGACCTGCCGCCGGACTGGAAGATCGACAGCGGCGGCCTGCGTGTGCTGGGCGGCGTGCTGCTCGCGCTGGGCATCGGCTACCTCGTGCTCTGTGGCGCGGCCAGCGAGAAGACCTTGCACCTGCGCGGCCACGCGCTGCAGGTGCCCACGCTGCGCATGGCATTGCTGCAACTTGCCATGTCCTGCGCCAACTGGTCGCTGATGGGCGGCGTCGTGTGGCTGCTGTTGCAGCAGAAGGTGGCCTATCCCGAGGTGCTGGCGGTGCTGCTGGTCGGCGCGGTCGCCGGCGTCATCACGCATGTGCCGGCCGGCCTGGGTGTGCTGGAGGCGGTGTTCGTGGCACTGCTGTCGCACAAGCTGCCGCAGGGCCAGATCCTGGCCGGGCTCATCGGCTACCGCGCGCTTTACTACCTGGCGCCGCTCGCCATCGCGACCGTGGCCTATGTGGCGATGGAAGTGCGTGCGCGGCGCGCCAGCAAACCCATCGCCGCCCCCAACAGCAAGGCACCGAGCCACTGACGCGGCAACATCGGCTCGGCCCACAACAGCCAGGCCAGCAGGGCGGCCACCAGCGGCTCGATCAACGTACCCACCACCGCCGCCGTCGGCGAGAGCCGGCGCGCTCCCCAGGCGAAGGCCAGGTACGCGACCGACGTGGTGACGACGCCGGTGTAGCCCACGCCCAGCCAGGCGAGGCCATCGGCAGGCCAGGTGACGCCCTGCACCCCGGCGATCGCCGCCATGCACCCCGCCGCAGCCGTCATGCCCCAGGTCGATGCAGTGACCGCCGAAACGCTGGCCGGCATGCGTGCGTTGCACAGCACCACCGCGGCATAGAGCGCGGCCGAGGCGAACGACCAGGCCAGCCCCGCCGCATGGCCCGGCGCGAGCTGCCAGCCGTCCGCTGGCGCGACCACGCATCCGACGCCGACCAGCGCAAGCGCCAACGCGCCGAGCAGCTGCCGGCTCACGGGCTCATAGCCGCGCAACACCGACACCAAGGCCACCAGCACGGGCGCACAGCAGATCGAGATCACCGTCGGCAGCGCCGCTCCCAGGTGCGCGATGCCCTGGAACCAGCAGCTGACGTTGAGCGCCATCGCCACCCCGGTGCCGAGCATCAGCGCGCGCTGCCGCCGCGACAGGTCGCGCCACCGCGTGGAAGTGCCGGCCTCCGCCCGGAGGTGCCACCACCACAACAGCGGCAGCCCGAGTGCGAAGCGCGCCAGCGCCAGGCTCCAGGGCGAGAGCCCGCCTTCGATCAGACGTTGCGCCACCAGTGCAGCGCCTCCCCACAGAACACCGGCCGAGACCACCGCGCCCCACGCGAGGGCGCTGCCTTTCATTGCATTCATGATGTGCCTTCCGTCCAGCGCCCGCGGCGTGCGGGCGCAGTCACGCCAGGCCGGCACCGCCGCATGGAACGGTGCCAGGCCACTCTGATGCGCCCCGAAGGGCGCGGCTGTCAGAGCGCAGGGGGCGGAGGAGCGCAGCGGTGGAAGGGCATGGCGGCGATGGTACCCGCTGCCCGAGCAATGGTATTCATTGACTGTACATTCGTACAGTGATCGTTGAACGCAAGCTCGCCATCCTCGCCGACGCCGCCAAGTACGACGCTTCCTGCGCTTCCAGCGGCACGAGCAAGCGAAGTTCGGTCGGCGGGCGCGGCATCGGCTCGACCGAGGGCTCCGGCATCTGCCACAGCTACGCACCCGACGGGCGCTGCATCTCTCTGCTGAAGATCCTGCTCACCAACTTCTGCCAGTACGACTGCCTCTACTGCGTGAACCGCGTCACCAGCAACGTGCCGCGCGCGCGCTTCACGGTCGAAGAGGTGGTGCAGCTCACACTCGACTTCTACCGGCGCAACTGCATCGAGGGCCTGTTCCTGTCGAGCGGCATCATCCAGAGCCCCGACTACACGATGGAGCAGGTGGTCGAGGTGGCACGCGTGTTGCGCGTCGAGCACGATTTCCGCGGCTACATCCATCTCAAGACCATTCCCGACGCGTCGCCCGAGCTGCTGCAGAAGGCCGGGCGCTATGCCGACCGGCTCAGCATCAACATCGAGCTGCCGACGGTGCAGAGCCTCGAAGCGCTCGCGCCCGAGAAAGACGGCGCGGCCATCCGCCGCTCGATGGCCCGGCTGCGCGTTCACATCGACGATGCCAAGGGCCAGGCGCGCGATGCAGCGCAAACGTCGATCGTGTCCATGCCCAAGGCCACCCCGCGCCGCGCCAGGGCCCCGAAGTTCGCGCCGGCCGGTCAGAGCACGCAGATGATCGTCGGCGCCGATGCCACCGACGACCGCACCATCCTGTCGACCAGCGCCAACCTGTACGGCGCTTACCGGCTCAAGCGCGTGTACTACTCGGCCTTCAGCCCGATCCCCGACGCCTCGTCGTCGTTGCCGCTGTCCGCGCCGCCGATGGTGCGCGAGCACCGGCTCTACCAGGCCGACTGGCTCATGCGCTTCTACGGCTTTGCGCACGACGAGATCACGGCCGGCGATACCGGCATGCTGTCATTGGAGGTCGACCCCAAGCTGGCCTGGGCGCTCGGCCACCGCGACCGCTTCCCTGTCGACCTGAACACCGCGCCGCGCGAGATGCTGCTGCGCGTGCCCGGCCTCGGCGTGAAGGCGGTCGAGCGCCTGCTGGTGGCGCGTCGCGTGCGTCAGGTGCGCAGCGCCGACCTCGCGCGGCTGCACGTCCCGCTGAAAAAAGTCCTGCCCTTCGTGCTGACGGCAGACCACCGACCCGGCCGCGCACTGGACACGGTCGGCTTCGCGGCACAGTTCCGCCCGGCACCCGTGCAAAGCTCGCTCTTCCCGACCTGAACGCCATGGCCACCGAAACCGTCACGCTCGACGGAGAAACCGACTGGCCCGGTTTTCGACAGGCCGCGCGAGGGCTGCTGGCGCGCGGTGTGCCGCCTGAAGCCGTCGTCTGGCACACGCAGGTGAGCGCGGCATCGGACCTGTTCGCCGCCGGACCCTCGCCTCCCATGGCCGTGCAGGCAGAAGCAGGCGCTCCCGTGGTCGCCGTGCCCCCGGCCTTCATCACGCTCTGCGAAACGGTGCTGTTGCACAGCGACCCGGGGCGCTTCGGCCTGCTCTACCGCCTGCTGTGGCGGCTGTCGCACGAGCCCGCATTGCGTCACGATCCGCTGGACGCCGACCGTGTGCGTGCGCAGCACATGGCGCAGGCCGTGCGACGCGACATGCACAAGATGAAGGCCTTCGTCCGGTTTCGCACGCTTGCGCAGGAACCGGACGAAGCGGCACCGATGCACGTGGCCTGGTTCGAACCTTCCCACCACATCGTCGAAGCGGTCGCGCCCTTCTTCGTGCGCCGCTTCACGCAGATGCGCTGGGCCATCCTCACACCCGAACGATCGGTCGAGTGGGATGGCGAAGCCTTGCAGTTCGGCCCGGGCGCGCTCAAGCAGGACGCCCCACCGGCCGACGCAGGCGAGGCCCTGTGGCTCACCTACTACCGCAACATCTTCAACCCGGCCCGGCTCAAGCTCGCGATGATGCAAAAGGAAATGCCGCGGCGCTATTGGCGCAACCTGCCCGAGGCCGGGCTGATCAGCCCACTCGCGGCGAGCGCCATGGCTCGCAGCGGCCGAATGATCGACACGCCCGCCACCACGCCGCGACGTCGCATCGCACCGCTCGTACCGATCGTGCCGAGGGAGGCGTTGCCCGCCACCACGCTCGAACAACTCAAGGCAGCCACCGACCGCTGCCGCGAATGCCCGATCGGCCTGCACGCGACGCAGGCGGTCTTCGGCGAAGGCCCGGTGCAGGCCGCCCTGATGGTCGTTGGCGAGCAACCCGGCGACCAGGAAGACCTGCGCGGTCGCCCCTTCGTCGGGCCGGCCGGCCAGTTGTTCGACCGCGCCATCGCCCGGCTCGGCTGGCCGCGCGAGCAGCTGTGGGTGACCAACGCCGTCAAGCACTTCAAGTTCGAGCTGCGCGGCAAGCGCCGCATTCACAAGACACCGAGTCAGCAGGAGGCTGCCGCCTGTTTGCACTGGCTCGAGGAGGAGATCGCACTGGTGCGGCCCCAGGCGCTGATCGCGCTGGGCGCCACGGCGGCGCGGGCGCTGCTTGGCCGGCCGGTCGCGGTGATGCGCGAACGGGGCCAGTGGCACCGAAGCCCGCGCGGCGAACCGGTGCTCGTCACCTTGCACCCGTCGGCGCTGCTGCGCGGGGACCCGGCGCACCACGAAGAAGCCTACGCCGCCTGGCTGGGAGACCTTGCGCTGGCCAGCGAACTGGCGCTCAGAAGTGGTACTGGTAGCGCAGCCGCACGAAGTTCTCGCCCGGATTCGGCTTCTTGATGCCGGCGTTCGAGAAATGCTGCACCCGCAGCGACAGCTCGTGGGCGCCATTCGCGCCGAAGTTGCGGCCGATGCCGAGCACTTCGGTGAACTGGAAGCGCGTACTGAAGGCGCGGTCCGGCGTCGCGTAGAGCTTGTCCATCAACGACACGCCGATGCCGCCGTCGACGAACCAGGGCGAGGCACCGTCGGCGAAGCGATAGCGCCAGGTAGCGATCGCACCGATCTGTGTGTAGGTCCGCCGGCCTTCCCCGGCCGCGTCGCGCGCGCGCCATTCGCTCACGAACACATCGCCATAACCGGTCACCGAGCCGCCCCAGATACCCCAGCGATGTCCGAAAGGAAAGGTGAAGCCGATCGACGCGGCATTCGCCGGCGAGCCGCCTTCCAATGTCCTTCCGCCCTCCGCATACACGCCATAGGGTGGCGATCCTCCGTCCGATTGGGCCAGGGCCGGGAACGCCGCCAGCGCCATGACCACCCCTCCCATCCACATCCACCGTGTCATTGTTTGTTCTCCTGGATCGCGACAAGAGCGTCGCCCGAAAACAATGCATTCGCAGGCACACGGCAAAAATTGGCAAAAACCGGAATGAGAAAGTAGGAGCGTGCCTCCAGAGATATGCTGCACCGCAGCAAAAACGCAGGGCGAGGCCTATAGTCCGTCCATGCGCACCCCAAACCCCTATCCCCGATTCTTCAACCCGCTGATGATCTGGACAGATGTCGCGCTGAAGACCGGCGAAATGCTCGTCTCGTCGGGCTCGGTGATCCACATGCGCACCAGCCGCATGGCGGAGCACGGCATGCAGCCCACGCCGGCCGACATGCGCGAGATTCATCTCATGAGCGAAGAAAAGCTCACGGCCGTCACCGAATCGGGCGCGGCCATCGCCAACCAGCTGCACACCACCCAGCACGCCCTGCTGAACCGGGTGGTTCAACAGTGGTTCCAGACCGGCGCGGCATGGGCGTCGTTGTCGACCAGTTTCACCCCGGCGCAGGCGCTGTCGCGCACTCAGGCACTGGTCGACGTCGGGACCCGGACCGCGGCCACCCTGAGCCAGCTCTCCAGCGCCGGTGCCCGCATCGCGCAGCGTGCGATCAAGCCCATCCATGCCAAGGCCACGTCAAACCAGCGACGCCTCTCGCAAGTCGCCGCCTGAACTTTTTCTTCAGGCCGCGCGCACGAGGCGCAGCAACGTGATCTCCGACGGCGCTCCAAAACGCTTGGGCGGGCCCCAGTAGCCGGTGCCCCGGCTCACGTACACCCACATGTCCTTCAGCCGATGCAGGCCCGCCGTGAAAGGCTGCTGCAGCGGCACGAACAGGTTCCAAGGAAAGAACTGGCCCCCGTGCGTGTGGCCCGACAACTGCAGCTGGTAGCCCGCCTCGGCCGCCGCCGGCGCGCTGCGCGGCTGATGCGCGAGCAGCACCCGCGTGGTGCTCCCGGTCGGCGCACCGGCCAGCGCGCCTTCGGGGTCGCTCGCCTGCGCCGCATCGAAGTGGCCGGCGGTGTAGTCGGTCACGCCCGCGAGCACCAGTGCCTCGCTGTCGCCGGTCGAGCGGCCGGGAGTGTCCTGACGCAACACGACGTGCTCGTTGAGCAGCACGCGCAGCCCGATCCGGCGCAGCTCCGCGATCCAGGCCGGTGCGCCCGCGTAGTACTCGTGGTTGCCGGTCACCACATAAGTGCCGTGGCGTGCGCGGAGACCACCCAGCGGCGCGATATGGTCGCGCAACTCGGCCACGCTGCCGTCGACCAAGTCGCCGGTGATTGCCACCACGTCCGCGCCCAGCTTGTTCACGGCCTCCACGATGCGGTGGATGTAGCCGCCCTTGATGGTCGGCCCCACATGGATGTCGCTGAGCTGCGCGATCGTGAAGCCCTGCAGCGC
>SEGN01000494.1 GCA_004211245.1 Variovorax sp. | reverse complement strand
GTGGGCGTGTCCATGGGTTGTCTCCCGGGAGTGTTTTCGGATCGGGCCGGTCAGCGTAGCACTGGCCGTGCCAACTGGCTGCTACGTTCTTGCGACCCACAGGCTCGATGGCGGCAAGGTGGCCTCGTGCAGCAGGCCGGACGTGTGTCCGGCGCTGGCGGGTTCATCGGTTGCGAGCACGCGCGTCCATGCGCCGGCCGGCAGCACGAATGTCTCGGGTTCGGAGCCGGCGTTCACCAGCACCAGCCAGCCAGGCGCGGTCGATGCGGCGTCGAAGAGGATCGCCATCGCCTGCCGGTCGCGGCGCTGCCAGTCGTCGGCACTGAGCGCGCCGCCCTCCGGCGTGCGCCAGTGCAGCGACGGGCCGCCTTCGGCCGGTGCGGCGGCAGGCCACCACTGCGCGCTGCGCAGCGGCTCGGCCTCGCGTCGCAGCGCCAGCACCCGGCCAACGAAGTCGATGAGGTCGGCATCGGCCCGAGGCCAGTCGAGCCACGCAAGCGGGCTGTCCTGGCAGTAGGCGTTGTTGTTGCCCTGCTGGGTCTGGCCGATCTCGTTGCCGGCCAGCAGCATCGGCGTGCCTTGCGACAACAGCAGCGTGGCGAGCAAGGCGCGCTGCAGCCTCGCGCGTTCGGCCAGGATGGCCGCATCGTCGGTTGCGCCCTCGGCGCCGCAGTTGCGGCTGAAGTTCCGGTCGGTGCCGTCGCGGTTGTCTTCGCCGTTGGCCTCGTTGTGCTTGGCGTCGTACGAAACGAGGTCGCGCAACGTGAAGCCGTCGTGGGCGGTGACGAAGTTGACGCTGGCGGTCGGTGCCCGGCCATCGTGCTCGAAGCGATCGCTGGAGGCGGTGAAGCGTTGCGCGAATTCGCCGCGGCCCACGCTGCCGCGCTGCAGCCAGAACGCGCGCTGGGTGTCGCGGAAGCGGTCGTTCCATTCGAGCCAGCCGGGCGGAAATTCGCCGACGCGGTAGCCGCCCATGCCGATGTCCCAGGGCTCGGCGATCCACAGTGCATTGGCCAGCACCGGGTCCTGCGCGGCCGCGGCGAAGAAGGGCGCACGCGGATCGAACTCGCCGCCCTGGCGCCGCGCGAGCACCGTGGCCAGGTCGAAGCGGAAGCCGTCGACGCCGAGTTCGGTCACCCAGTGGCGCAGGCTGTCCATGCACAGCTGCACCACGCGGGGCTGGCTGAAGTCGAGGCAGTTGCCGCAGCCCGTCCAGTTCTCGTAGCGCGCGCGGTCGTCAGCACGCAGGTGGTAGTAGAGCGCGTTGTCGATGCCGCGCATGGAGAGCGTGGGCCCGAGTTCGTCGGTCTCCGCGCTGTGGTTGTAGACCACGTCGATCACCAGCTCCATGCCGCGCGCGTGAACCGCATCGGCCATCGCGCGGAATTCGCTGGCGGGCGTGGTGCCGGGCCGGCCGCTCCAGTAGCGCATCTCGGGCGCGAACCAGCCGATCGTGGTGTAGCCCCAGTAGTTGGTGAGGCCGCTCTTCAGCAGGCGCTCCTCGTCGGCGCGGTGCTGCACGGGCAGAAGGCTCAGCGTGGTCACGCCGAGGCTTTGCAGGTGGTCGAGCATGGCGGGATGGGCCAGGCCGGCGTAGGTGCCCTGTATTTCGGGCGGCACGGCCGGATGCAGCCGTGTCTGGCCGCGCACATGCAGTTCGTAGAGCACGCGCGCGCCGGCTTCGACGCGCTGGCGTGACGGCGCAACGGGCGCCAGCGGTACGGCCACGCAGGCCTTGAGTGCGACGGCGGCGTTGTCGCGCGGGTCGGGACGATCCGGTTGCGCGGGGTTGTGGCCCAGAAACAGGTCGCCGCCGTCGTAGTGGCCCACGATCTCGCGTGCATACGGGTCGAGCACCACCTTGGCCGGGTTGTAGCGATGGCCGTCGTGCGGCGCCCATGGGCCGTGCACGCGGTAGCCGTAGACCAGTCCGGGCCGTCCGCTCGG